>JBDUAE010000478.1:0-1980 GCA_040004805.1 Chthoniobacterales bacterium
GAGATCGGCGATCGCGCGGTCTTCTCCGGCTTTGCCAAAGTCGCGCCGCTGGCGGCCACGCTCGACGCCATGCTCGACGATGCCGTGAGCTACGCCGCGCATGCCGCGCATTTCGGCACCCCGCCAGCATAGGCTCAGATTCGCCTTGCTACTGCGCGGATGTTGCACTCAACTTCCCGCAACTGGCCCCAGAGGCCGGTTCGCAGTCGCGGGCATCGCATCGCGCGACGGTGTGGAGTGTTCGGAACGGCCCCCGGGTCGCTCCGGAGAAATGCGATATAACAATTACTGGCGCACCGGTTCACTCCCCCTCGCGCTGGCTCGGAGCTTAGATCTAAACTGCAACCACAAATTCGTGTTAACGGCCGGATTCGCGCACGCGAAGTCCGGGTCATCATGGCAGCCTCGGGCGAACAGCTCGGCGTCCTAAAATTATCCGACGCGCTGCGCAAGGCGCAGGTTCTCGGACTCGATCTGGTGGAGGTGGCGCCGACCGCGAACCCGCCCGTCTGCAAAATTGTCGACTTTGGAAAATTCCGCTACGACATCGCGAAGCAGGAAAAAGACAAGCGCACCACCGGAACGAAACTGAAGGAAATCAAGTTCCGGGTGAACATCGACGAGCACGATTACATGACGAAGATCCGGCACGGCGAAGCGTTTCTCGACAAGGGAAACAAGGTGCGCGTGCAACTTCAATTCCGCGGCCGAGAGATGGCACACCAGGAATTCGGGATGCAGTTGATGTATAAAGTGCGCGACGATTTGAACTCGATGTCGCAAGTGGAGATGGATCCAAAGGCCGCGGGCCGAAACATCACCATGACCCTCTCGCCCCTACCGGCGGCGCGACGGAAGCGGCGCTTCTCGAACGAGGCGGATGATGCGAACGCCGAAGCGGAAAACGAATCCCAGAACGTCGCCGAAGAAGAAACGGATTAAACCGGCAACTCGTTAGCCGACGCGTCGCGTATCGGCAGCGCTGCCGGAACGGTGTCGGCTGTTTTAATCAGCTCGTTTACCCGAGTGATCGAAAGCGCCCGGCCCGTCGCCTCGTCCACGGTGACGACAGCGCCGCAGAGTCGCACTTCACCTTTCGCGACCGGAAACGGCGCGGGAAGATTTGAGATAAAGCGGTTCACAATCGGCTCGATCGCCCGGCCGAGAATTGATTCGGACGGCCCGCACATTCCGGCGTCGCACAGGAAAGCCGTGCCACCGGGAAAAATCTGTTCGTCGGCAGTTTGCACATGAGTGTGCGTTCCGATAACAGCCGACACCCGCCCGTCGAGAAAACGTCCGAAGGCGATCTTCTCGCTCGTGGTTTCCCCATGCGCATCGACGAAAATCACCGCCGTCTCCTCCCGCATTTGCGCGACGGCGTGCGTCAGCGCATCGAACGGATTCTCTAAAATCGGCTGCATAAAGGTGCGGGCCTGCACATTGATCACACCCACTTTTCCCTTCGCGGTTTCGAGCACAATCGAGCCGTGTCCCGGCGCGCCCGCCGGATAATTAATCGGACGCAAGAGACGAGGCTCAGTCTCAATAAAAGCTGCGATGTCTTTCTGGTCCCAGATATGATCACCCGTGGTAATGACGGATACGCCCGCGCGCAAAAGATCGATCGTGATCTTCGCGCTAATCCCCCGCCCGCCCGCGGCGTTCTCGCCATTCACGATGATGAAATCGACCGCGTGCTTTTCCTTCAGCGCGGGCAATTGCGCGATCACCGCGCTGCGTCCGGGTTCGCCGACGATGTCGCCCAGAAAGAGAATCGTCAGCATTTCGCGAACATGGTGTTAAATAGGATGAAATCCAAATCGTGATGGTTTTTCCCCTTCGCCTGTTTAGGACCGCCGCCGCTTTTATCGTTTTTTGCAGCGCCGTCCGGCCGATTTTCGCCGAGGAAAATCTCACACCATTAGGGAAAACACCGGATTGGAATTCGCTCGAGCAGTATCAGGGAACGATCACGCA
>JBDUAE010000113.1:0-6544 GCA_040004805.1 Chthoniobacterales bacterium
GGAGCACACGTCCGCCATCCATCGGGAAAGCCGGGATCATGTTGAAAAGAACGAGCCAGATGTTGACCGCGAAAAGCCGCAAAGCCAGCGGTGCACCGGTCTGCTCCATCATCTCCGGCCCTGGGATGCCACTCGTTAGGCCAAGAACGACCGAGAGTGCGGCGGCGATCACGATGTTGACCGCCGGACCGGCCAGCGCCACGACCACTTCCTCACGCGGATTGTCCGGCATCCGCTCGAGCCGTGCCAGACCACCGATGGGCAGGAGCGTTATATCGCGCGTCTTAATGCCGTAACGACGAGCGGCGAGCGCGTGGCCGAACTCGTGCAGGACCACGCAGAGGAAAATAAGAAGGATGAAGATGAGACCGTCGACCGCCGCGGCCGTTCCGCCGTCGCGGTAATAAATGAACCCGATCCAGGCGAGGAGAAGGAAAAACGTGCCGTGGACCTTGAGATCGATGCCGGCAATACGCCCGATGGAAAAAGACCAGCGCATAGGAGGCTATTTCCGGGATGCCGGCCGCTTCGAGGCGGCGCGGTTTGGAACCACCAGCACCGGACATGGTGCGTGCCGCACGATCTGTTCGGCGGTGCTCCCAATGAAAGCGCGTTTCAGTCCAGTGCGACCGTGCGTCGACGTAATGATGAGGTCGACACCTTCGGTCCGCACGCATTCGTCGATCTGCTCGACGGGCGACCCGACGCTGACCTTTGCTTCAATTTTGCCGAATTCCTTTTCTATCTCCCGACGCCACCGGGCCATCTCTTCGTCGGCGTAATCCTGCTGTTGCGAGAGAATATTCGGCACTTCCAGCGCGGTGTATTCGTCGCTCAAGGCGTAGCTGTGAATGACGACAGAATGAAACAAGAGCAAGCTGGAGCCAAACTCGCGAGCGAATTCCAGTGCGTAGTCCAGCCCAACCCGCGAGCATTCGGAGAAATCGAGCGGCACCAGGATTTTTTGAAACTGCAGCGGTGTCCGTCCTCGGCGCGCGCGTTCCTTCGCGGAAAAATGTTCGTTCTCGCGCACGACCAAAACCGGGCAGGATGCACCACGGATCACACGCTGTGTCGTGCTACCGAGAAAGGCGTGCTTGAGGCCGGTCAACCCGCGGGTTGCGATCACGAGCAGGTCGGCTCGGCTCTTAATGGCCGCCTCATTAATTTGGCTGGAGGCTTCGCCCAGGCGCACGATGCACTGGGTATCGCCCGGCGGGAGAGAAGACTGCAAGACCAAGTCTTGCAGCCGTTTCCTTGCCGCCTGCATGATCGGTTTATCCGGAAACGGAGGCAGCGGAACCCCGCGAGCAAAGGCGTAGATCGGAATGGGAGCGACGACGTGGACCACTTGCAACTTTGCGCCAAAACGTGCCCCGAGCAGTTTGGCGAAACGCAGCGTCTCCAACGAGGCGGGCGAAAAATCGATCGGCACCAAAATCCGGCGCACTTTGATTGCTTTCATCTTACGGGCAATCCTCGTCACCTTACCACCTTGCGGTTATCTTCAGCAGGCGTGATCTCGCCTGTCGCGCGGTTGTAGCCGGCGTTCTTTTTCCTCGCCCGCCGATCAGAAATGGCTTTGGCCTCTGCTTTCTCGCCGATCGCTCCGCCTTCGTTCTCCCAACGCCCGACCCAGCGATTTATTTCCTTCCGGCAATGAGCGTGATTGGCTCGATGCTTTTCGAGCGCAGCAACGCGCGGCCTGACCCTTCTGCGGGAGAAAGAGGGAAGATCTGGCAATACGACAAGGGTCGAAGAAAGAAGGTTGATCATCGGATGAAGTCCTAAGTTGTTTTTCTAGACGGTATATTAAGGGCCAACGCGATCAACGGCTATGACTTATGCGCGAACGAATCGATAGCTTTACGCTATCTTTTCGCGTACGATGCGGCAGGTTCACGTCCGGAAAAATCGCCGTGTTGTCGGAACGCATTTCCGCCGTGCGTAGCTCTGCCATCGGGCAAATTCCGTTCGCTCTTCCACGGGGGTTGGCCCACCCTATTATCTGTGGCCAGATCCAACGTGCGCCTGCAACGATTCTCCACCCCGCCACACAGACAATTGCTTTTCGTAGGTCTGTGTATCGTCGTCTTCGGGATAAATCGCGGCGTTGAGGCGCAGGTTGGGCCGCGCTCGCCGACCGCAGCAGAGAGTGTCACCCCCGCACCGAAGGCGACGCCTGCGCCAGTGCCGCTGGCCGACACAATCGCTGCGGCGGAAAGCACCTCCGAGAAACTGCAGGAGATGGAGAGCAATCTATCGGCCGCGGAAACTAGCGATGTGGTCGCGGAGGAGCTTCCGCGCACGAGCCATGAGATCGCCGCCTTGCTGGATGAGACGACCCGCAGTCTGAAACCAGGCACGCAGCTGGAAACTCTCGGCGACCTCGGCGCGCGCTGGAAGAAGCTCAATGAGCAGCTCGCCGTCTGGGCGCGTGACCTCACCACTCGCGCAAACGTCATCGAAAAAGAGATCGACTCGTTGCCCGACTATCAGGCGATCTGGACACAAACGCTCGAAGTCGCACGCAGCTCATCCGCGCCGCCGGAAGTCACCGAACGGATCGATAGCCTGCTTGCGGCGATCGCGCGGATTGGGTCCGTCTTACAAACCCGCCGCGCAAAACTCCTGACTCTGCAAAGTCGAGTGGCCGAACAAACTCAGCGCGTGACGGCCGCGCAGCGTTTGATCAAGCTGGCGAAGAGTGAGGCGGTGGAGCGACTGGGAGTGCGGGATAGCCGGCCGATCTGGAGCGCTGAAGTCCGCGCCGCTGCCGCGCATGACCTAGTCGATGAGACGCAGGGTTCGCTTTCAACCCAGTTTGCGCAACTCCGCGCCTATCTCGCACGCGAATGGGCAAAGCTGATTTATCTCGCGCTCTTTTTCTGCGGCTTCGCTTTCCTGCTTTTTCGAATCAAACGTCAAGCGGCGCGCTGGACCGGAGATGACGCAGCTCTGGAGCGAGCGAACCGCGTTCTACAATTGCCCATCGCCACGGCCGGCGTGCTGGCCTTTCTCGTGGCTCGTCCGCTTTTTCAGCAGGCGCCCCGGCTTTTCTGGGCCGCGCTCGCCGCGGTTGCGCTCATCCCGATCGTGATCCTTTTACGGCGACTGCTCGATCGTCATCTCTCTCCGATCCTGAACGCGTTGGTGATTTTCTACATTGTGGCTCAGCTTCGCAAGCTTGCGGCCACTCTCCCGGTCTTGTCGCGCGTGCTGTTGCTCGTGGAAATGGCTGGTGGAGCGATTTTTCTCCTTTGGTTTATTCGTTCCACCCGCTCAGTCGCAGATGGCGGCGTCGCGAACAAAATGACGCGGGCCAGCGCGCGCATCGGTCTCGTCTTGTTCGCCGCGGTCTTTGTCGTGAACTCGTTAGGCTACGTTCGCCTCGCAAATTACCTCGGCGGAGGCGCGCTCGCGGCCGCTTATCTCGCAATTCTGCTTTATGCGGCCGCCGGGATTTTGGAAGGGCTAGCCCACTTCGCTCTTCAGATCCGCCCGCTCGCTTCCCTCGGGGCGGTGCGCGATCATCGACCACTGCTCCGAGCCAGGATCGCGCGGTTAATCTATCTCGCCGCGTTTATCATCTGGCTGCTCCTCACGCTCGATGCCTCTTCCCTGCGCGCGCCCATTGTTGAGAAGGTGAGTCGCTTCGTCACCGCCGAGATCAGCGTCGGATCGCTGCACCTTTCCCTTGGAGCTTTGCTCGCTTTTTCGATCTGCATCTGGCTGGCCATCCTTCTTTCGCGGTTCATCCGGTTCATTCTCGAAGGCGATATTTACGATCGACTCCATGTCGCTCGCGGCCCGGCCTTCGCCGTCTCAACCATTCTGCACTACGTCATTCTTCTCTTTGGTTTTTTCGCCGCGCTCGCGGCCGTCGGAGCGGACCTGACCAAGTTCGCCATCCTGGCCGGCGCGTTCGGCGTCGGCATTGGCTTCGGGTTGCAGCATATCTTCAACAATTTCGTTTCCGGGCTGATTCTCCTTTTCGAACGCCCGGTGCAGGTCGGCGATGTCATCGAGGTCAGCGGCTCTACTGGAACAGTCCAGCGGATCGGCATTCGGGCCAGCATCATCCGGCTGGCGGACAGTTCGGAGCTGATCGTGCCCAACGGGCAGCTTATCTCGGAAAAGGTCGGCAATTGGACCCTCTCGAATAGACAACGGCGTCTGGGACTGGAGGTTGGCGTTGCCTATGGCACCGAGCCGACGCGCGTGATTGATCTTCTCACGCGGACCGCAGCGGGCCACCCGCTCGTCGCGACCCGGCCTGCGCCCGAGGCTTACATGGATGGCTTCGGCGCGGACGCTTTGGTCTTTAAGCTGTTTTTCTCGGTGGATGATTTTGATCAATCCCCACGAATTAAGAGCGACGTGGCCGTGGCGGTGAACGCTTCGCTCGCGGAAGCCAAGATCCCGATCCCTTACCCGCAACGCGATCTGCATCTGCAAAGCATCGAGCCATTGGTCACGGCTGCATTGCAGAAGGGCGAGAGCGCACCTCCGGACGGAAGCGGAAGATGAATACGACGGAATGGGCTGTCATGATGGTGAACGCAATCTGCGAGCGTTCGTCCGCAACGGAGTGTGCGGCGCGCTTCTTCTGCAGCTTACAGGAGCCACTCGATCGGGAGGAGCGATAGAAACCAAACCGCCGCGCGGAGCCAGGGGCTCGTGCCCGGTTCCGTGTCGTGCCGCACCACTTCACCGTCCCGGCGCTCGATCCAGTATAACTGTCCGGTCTTCGACAGGCGCACTTCGTAAGCATTCGCTGGAATCGTGCTATTAAATGCAGCTTCGATACCCTGAGCCAAAGTGGGACTGTCGATGACAAAGCCTAATTCAGTATTCAGTTTCCCAGAGCGCGGATCGAAATTGAAGGAGCCCACAAAGAAGCGCGCGCCATCCACCGAAAATGTTTTCGCGTGCAGGCTTGAACCCGAACTGCCCAGCAGTCCGGCGCCTTTGGGCTCCGCTCTCTCCGGCGACAAGGGACGCATTTCATAGAGAGCGATGCCGGCTTCCAGGAGAGGCTTGCGATACTTCGCGTAGCCGGCGGGAACAAGGGGTCCTTCCGACGCCGCCAACGAGTTTGTCAGCACCCTTATTTTGACGCCGCGCTTGGCCAAAGATGCAAAAGACTGAACGCCAGCAGCGGTGGGCACGAAGTAGGCGGCGACGAGTTCTACGTCAGTGGCGGGTTCGCCAATAACTTCTTTCAATTGCTGGGGAAAGAGAACCTCCGGCGCAGCCAGGCCGAGCCCTTTCGCGGGGTCATCGCTGATCATGTGAGTCGGCGCCCACTCCAGTGCTAGGCGCCGCTCCAGGAGATCACGGACAAAGGGAGAATGACGCAGCGCAGCCATGTAAGCGACGGCTGCGGGATCATGTTCGACCGTCGATGCCGCCGCCGCGATCTCTGCGATCTGCGCAGGGTTGACCGCCGGCAGGATTCGATCAGCGGGATAGGAAGAGGCGCTGGCCCAGTAGCGATCGAAGTCTCTCGAGACATCGCTCACCACCGGACCCACCGCCAGGACGTCGAGATCGACAAAGAGCACGCCCTCAGTCGCGCCAAAGTATTCATCTCCGATATTTCGACCCCCGATAATCGTCACCTGGTTATCGGCGGTAAACGACTTGTTGTGCATTCGCCTGTTCGCCCGCGAGAAGTCAGTCAGGTAACCGAGCCGCGGTTTGCGAATGACAAACGGATTGAAGAGGCGGACTTCGATGTTCGGCTGCGAATCCAGCGCCGCGAGGATCGAATCGAGCCCGGAGGTATTGTTATCATCCAGCAGGAGCCGCACGCGCACGCCGCGCTCGGCCGCGGCGTGCAGAGCCTCGAAAAGCAACGTGCCCGTCATATCCTTTTCCCAGATGTAATATTGGATATCGAGCGTTCGTTCGGCCGCTTCGGCCAGGCGCGCCCGCGCCGCAAATGCAGAGCGCGAATCTGCCAGCGCATAAATGCCGGAGAGCCGTGGATGCGCCTCGACCAGAGGCGAAATGGATTTCCCCAGGCGCGTCCCGCCGGTGTCGAAAAGGGTGGTCGAGGTGGTGCGGCCATCCAGCGACGGCAGCCGGCTGAATCTCCCAATCAGGAAGATGCCCAAAGAAAAAATCAGGCAGCAAACTGCGGCGAGTTTGAGAACCTTCATTGCGCTAAAACCTCCGTCAGGTCTTCGACCTCGCGAGGAGTGATCTTTCTCTGCCACATGACACTCGCCCGGCAACTCCCATTGGAGTCAAAGGCTAAGAGGCAAGTAATCGATTATGCGCAGGTTTCCGAACGCGCCGGCGCGAGAACTGACGGGGCTATGCATTCACGGCGTAACATGCAGCTCGCCCGCGGCCCCGAGCGTCATATTGCGCATGCTGTGATCGACGAATGGATATTTGCCGGGCTCCGGCATGATTGCGTCCAGCACCACTCCCTGTCCTGGTGAGATTGGATAGGTGGAAACACCGGTGAGCGCGTGGTTCGCATCGCCATCGGGATAAACCGCGGCAAACATCCCGCCGATGATGTGGAATG
>JBDUAE010000479.1:0-1972 GCA_040004805.1 Chthoniobacterales bacterium
CCTTCCCATTGGTAGCGCCAAAAATCGTCCCCCGGCTCGATCGGAAGGGCGACCAGTCGCAACGCGACCGCGACTCCCCAAAAAAGAAGCGCCTGCCTCCGAGCGGAAATGGCGGAAGGAAATTCGGAAACCGCGAGAAGGAATGCGAAGCCGCAGAGGAAGGCGCATTCGACAAAGCGGACGGGCATTTCCGCCAGAGTCCAATCGTCGAAGAAATGAAGCGCGGCGCAGAGCGCAATTTCGAGGCCGAGAAAAAGGGCGAACCGCACAATTTGAAACGGACGCATGGGGTCTGTGAGCTGCGCGCTTAACCGACATCCGCGGACGTGATTTCCTCAGCCGCTTCTTTGGCCGGCGTGCCGCGGGCGCGACCGATCCACTGCATCCCGACGCGATGCGCGGCGAGGTCGACAAGTTCCGCGACACGTCTTTTCAAAACTCGGGCGCGAACGGCCAGGAATACGATGAAGAGAAAATAGGCGCCGACGAAAGGCAGCTCGGCTCCGCCGATGCTGAGCACGTGATAAATCAAGAGCGTCAAAATGATCAGATTGATAATGACGGTGGTGGTGACGAAGCGATGCCGCAGGGAAGCGCGAGTGAGGCACTTCTCGCCTCCATGATATTCGGTGACGGTTTGGAGGGCGATGCTCCACCAAAAATTACCGTAGATGTGGATGTCCCATTCGTTCCAACCGGTGTCGGTTGAATAACGCCATCCCTCCTCGTCGAGGAGCGCGAGAATCGAGGTTAAGAGATGATGCCGATCACGGCCGGCGTCGCTCCAGTAGCTGCGGCGGGTCAAGAATCCGCGAAGATCGGCGGTGGGCGGAAGGAGTTCGTGGGTGGTGATGACGGAACGGGGCGTGCGTTTGAATTGCAGCCAGGTGAAATAGCGCGACCAGCCCCGCACTAAGGGCTGGCTAAACGCGAGCGCCATGACCAAAAGACGCGCGGCAATGGTATCGAATTTGGGTTCGATCCGCGCGCGCAACATGTAGGAAAGCGCGACGCAAAGCGTGCCGCCAAACATGAGGTAGGGCACGATCCGCAAGCCGGGCAGGAAGATGCCGAGCCCGAAAAGAAAAACCGTGAGGGCGAACCATTCCACGCTGCTGAGGTAGCCGGCGATCTCGGATTGCGGAGTGGGATAAATCGATTGAAACGCGCCTTCTCCGAAGATGCCGTGGTAGACGATCGGTCGATTAATAAACCAACTGAAACGCGGCGTGCCGTAGATTTGCCCGCGCCATTTTGCGCTGCCGGTGGGGCCGAAAAAAATGAGGTGTTTGAACCGCAGGAGCGACTCGGCCTCGCCGTAGCCTTCTTGTTGGCGGCGAAAGGCGGTGAGGGTGAAACGTCGATAATGCCAGACGATCGCGGTGGGACTGAAGGCGATTTCGTGACCCGATTGCTGGATGCGCCAGCAAAAATCGACGTCATCGCCGGCCTTATGATATTCGACATCGAACCCGCCGACGTTTTCAAAGGCCCAGCGATACCACGCCATGTTACAGCCCGGAATGTGCTCGGCCACGGTGTCGGTAAGAAGGACGTGGCTGGGACCGCCGGGCGCGGCCGCGACGCAGGCTTGGATCCAGCTTTTTGCGGGCGGCGAAATATTCGGTCCGCCAACGCCGGCGTAATCGCCGCTGAGGAGGGTGCCGATGAGGTAGCGCAGCCAATCTTTATCCGCCATGCAATCGGAATCGGTGTAGGCAAAAATCTCGCCACGGGCGGCGGCGGCACCGGTGTTGCGGGCGTGGCTGAGGCCATGATTCGTTTGCCGGAGATAGCGAATCGCTGGGAAACGCGCCGCAATCCCCGCAGTGTTATCAGTCGAGCCGTCGTCAACCAGGATCACTTCGAAAGCGGGATAATCGATTCGCCCTAACGAGTCGAGACAGGCTTCGAGCGTCTTAGCGCCGTTATAGGAACAGACGATGACGGAGACGAACGGCGCGGCCGCCAT
>JBDUAE010000480.1:0-1966 GCA_040004805.1 Chthoniobacterales bacterium
CGCGAAGCCGCGACCGCTGCGCTCCTCGGACTGAGCTGCGGAGCACTCGTTAGTCTAGTGGTTTTCTTCTGGCGTGGGGACGCGCTCGCTGCCTGCGTCATCGGCGGCAGTATCGCGTTTTCACTCGTGACCGCGTGTCTTTTCGGGCTGAGCGTGCCTTCGCTTTTGCACTGGTGGAAACTGGATCCAAAAATCGCGGCCGGGCCGGTGACGTTGGCGTTGGCGGATTTCGTGGCCTTGGCGTTTTATTTCGGAATGGCGGCGCTAGTCCTCTGATTTTCCATGGAAACGAGACCCGGCCATTTTGTTTCGGTCATCATCCCGGCATTGAACGAAGAGGTGCCGATTGCCGGGGTCGTGCGTGAAGTTTTGGCGACGAAGATTCCGGGCGAAGTGATCGTGGTGGATAACGAGTGTACCGATCGCACGGCGGAGCGTGCAGCGAAGGCGGGAGCGCGGGTGGTGGGAGCGCAACGCGGTTACGGACGGGCTTGTGCGATGGGTGCACGAATGGTTTCGCCGGATTGCGAGGTGCTGGTTTTTCTGGATGGCGACGGGAGCGATTGCGCGGAATTGATGGCGCGATTGGTCGAGCCGATTTTAGCCGACACGCAGGATTTTGTGATCGGTTCGCGCACGCGCGGCGAACGCGAGCCGGGGAGCATGAACGCGACGCAGATTTTTGCCGGCCGCCTCGCGGGTTGGCTGATCCGGCCCCTCTACGGCGTGAATTATACGGATATGGGGCCGTTCCGCGCGATTCGCCGCTCCGCCTTCGAGAAGCTGGGGATGAAGGAGACGACCTACGGTTGGAATCTGGAAATGCAGATGCGCGCGGCGCGGGCGGGGTTGCGCATTTTAGAGGTGCCGGTAAATCACCGTTGCCGGAAGGGTGGAGAATCGAAAGTCTCGGGGACGTTGCGCGGGACGTTGGTCGCCGGGACGCGGATCATCGCGACGCTTTTTCGGGTGGCGGCGGGTCGTTAGAAAATTTCCATCGGAATAAATTGGGGGCGTTGTCATCCTAACGAGATGAACCCCAGCGCGGCGGCCGGAACCATTCACCTCACGTGCAGGAAAGCTGTCGCTGCCGGCGCGTTAGCGGGCGCTCTGGCCGGGATCGTCATGACCGTGGTCATGCTGTTGCTGGCGCAGATGTTTGGTGTGGCCACGCCGCTCGCCGTCATGGGCGATCGGCTTTCGGTCTTTATCCCGGCGGATACTTTCCTTTCGTTGATGGGCCGGGTGGGCGGTTACAATCACATGAAGCAGCTCGGCGTGGGCTCGGTCATGGCCGGACAAATCGTCGTCGGGGCGCTGGGCGGAATCTGCTATGCGCTGCTCGTGCGCGGTGGCCGGCGTCGGCTATTTTCGCTGATCGTTTTCATTCTCTTGCCGCTGGTGGCAGTGACGTTGGTGCTGTGGCCGGTGCTGGGAACGCATTACGGCGGGTTGCCGATTTCGAGCGCGCGGCTGGTGACTTTTCTCGGTCTGCTGGTGTCGTTTGTCGTGTTTGAACGGACGCTGGTGCTGAGCTTTCGCGGCTTGACGGGGCGTTCGCGTTCCATTCCGGCAGAGATGGAATTCAGTCCGCCCGTCGGCCGGCGGGCGCTCATCCTCGGCGGGCTCGGCTTGCTCGTGGCGGGCGGCGGAGCGGGGCTGCTGCGCAAACTCTGGCAAAGCGCGACCTTTAGCTACGACGGGACGCAATATAAAGGCGGCGGGGTGGAGGCGATCACGCCTAACGAGAAGTTCTATTGCGTGACGAAGAACGTGATCGATCCGGTGGTGAACGAATCGGTCTGGCGGCTCGAGGTTACGGGGCTGGTGCAAACGCCGCAGCGTTACGATAGCGCGCAGCTCCGGGCGCTCCCGGCGGTGACGCAGGAGACGACCTTAATGTGCATCAGCAACGGGCTCGACGCGGGGTTGATGAGCAACGCGATGTGGAAGGGCGTGCCGTTAC
>JBDUAE010000481.1:0-1965 GCA_040004805.1 Chthoniobacterales bacterium
CCTGGATCACTGTCGCAGAGGGGCCGGTGACGCCGTTCACTGTGCCCGCCTGGCGTGGATGATAAATCGTGAACCCACTCGGGCCCTCCGAGTCCGCGTGTAGCCGCAACATCAGATTCGCCCTCGCTTCATTCGCGATTTCAGCGCGGCGCCGATTCGTCACTCGCTCGGTCAACGCAGATTTCGTGAGGACCACGGCGTAGCCTTTCTTTTCCAAGAGTGTCTTCAAGTGTTGCGCCACGGCCCAATTCACGTCCACCTCGCGCAAACCATTCAAGAGCTGGCGACCATCGTTGATTTCGCTCGGATGGCCGGGATCAAGGCAGACCTGGAACGCGGATTTCGCGCGCGGCTCCGCGGCGAGGACGGAACTCAGCAGTCCCGCACCGAAGAGGAGCGCAACCGCGCACAAGGCGAAGTGTTTCATCAAATCCTACTCGAGGAGAGATTTCGGGAAACGGTAGGTGCTGCTCCAACCCGAACTCTGGGAATCGGTCCCGCCGAAGACCCACTCCAGCACTTTCCATTCATTGTTCTCCCGGTGCAGCAAAGCCTCGCCCAGTGGATCGAACATGTCCGCCTCCATCTGCTCGCGGAACTTCGTTTTCGAGAAATCGATCGCATCGCCGTTCGGCTTCGTCGGCGCGACGCGGGCATACGCCCAATCGCCCGCCACGCGCAGCCGATCCACCTTGAAGATCACCGTCATCCCAAGATCTTTTTTCGCGGGGACGCGTAGCGCATCCATGATCGCGGCGCGCTCCGGAGTTCCTGGCGCCGAGGTGTACGCGTTTTGCGCCAGCGCGCCCGCGGAAAAGGAAAGGGCGCAAAGCAGAGTGAGCGCGAGTTTTTGGCAGATCATGCGCGCAACGGACGGGATGGAGCACGGATCCGCAAGGCGTATCTCGGAAAGGCGCGCATCCGGAAAGTGCCGCCCGATTCTTGCTCCGATTTGAAATCGAAACGAAATTGGCAAGATGAATACGGAACAGGTCGCAAAGAAAGTGGTCGAGTTGTGTCGGAAGCAGGCTTGGCGGGAAGCAATCGATACCCTCTACGCCGAGGATATTATCAGCGTGGAAGCTCGGAGCATGGATGGAAAATCGCCCGAGATGAAAGGGATCGAAGCCGTCCGCGGAAAAAGCGATTGGTGGCTGAACACGATGACGATTCATAGCTTCGAAGTGGGCGACCCCTTCGTCGCGCATGACCGCTTCGTCGTGCGCTTCGACGTGGATGTGACGGATAAGAGCTCAAATCAACGGATCCAAATGTCCGAAGTGGGTGTTTACACGGTGAAGGATGGCAAGATCGTGCGGGAAGAGTTCCTGTTGGAAGCAGAATAGCCTGCGGGTGAATCTGCGGTCGGCTGCGCCCGCGAAGACCGGCGCCCGCGTCGGCTAGCGCGTTCCTTGCCGTCTCGCATCCGGCTGCGATCGGAATGCGAGCGGCCCGCGGGAGGTCTCGTCCTAACGGCGGGCCTCCGGCTTGACAGGCGAGCGGTCGGTTACGTACACGTCGAGGCCCCAGAAATGAACAAGATGAATCCCAAGCTCGCGGGAGCGGAACCCGAAGCCAAAGTCCCCGCCGATCTCCGCCAAGCCCTCGCGGCCGACCCGATGGCGAAGCCGAAGTGGAAGGACCTCACCCCGATCGCGCGCCGGGACTTTATCAGTTGGATCGACGCGGCTAAACAAGCGGAGACCCGAATCCGCCGGATCGAGAAGGCCTGTTCCATGCTCGCGGCCGGGAAGCGACGCCCCTGTTGTTACACCATCGTCTCGTTCGATCTCTTCACCGCCCTCAAGGCTGCCCCGAAGGCAAAAGCGCAGTGGAGCGATCTTACTCCGATCGAGCGCCGGGACTTTATCGCCTGGATGGACGAACTCAGAGAACCGGCAGCACATCGGCGCCGGATCGAGAAAGCCTGCGCCCTCCTCGCCACCGGCAGGCGAGGCCCGTGAT
>JBDUAE010000482.1:0-1964 GCA_040004805.1 Chthoniobacterales bacterium
TATCGATCGCCACCACCTCGCTCTTGTCTTCCAGGTTGCAATAAACCCGCCCGGCCTTCTCATCCGCCACCCCAAATTCCGGGGTGCCCCCGAGCGCGATTGTCGCGACCGCTTTCGCGCTCTTCGCATCGATCACCGTCACCGAGCTGCCCTTGTGGTTAAAGACATAGACCTCGCCCCGCTTTCCATCGTAGGCGATCGCGTCCGGACCTTCTCCCGTCTCCACCTTCGAAATCGTCTTGAGTGTCTTTAAATCCACCACACTCGCCGTGTGTTCCTTTCCATTCGAAGAAAAGCCGCGCTCCCCGCCCGGCACCGGGAAGAAAGCATGCACCCCGGGCGTATCCGCTATCTCCCCCACCACTTTGTTGGCATCGATGTCCACCACCACCACCTCCGTGGAATGGGAGACGTAGAGCCGCCGTGCGGCCGCATCCACATTGAGAATGTCCCAGCCGCCATCCCCGGGGATGGGAATCTCCTGGAGCTTTTGAAATTTCGGTTCCGCCGCGGAGAGCACGGAAGTGGTCACGCACAGACAGGCCAGCAGGGGAGTGATTCTCATCGATATGAATAGCGCACGTTCAGAACTGGCAAAGCCGTTTTGCGGTAACGGGCACACGCGATTTTGAACGCTTCGCCCCGGAGCGAGTCGAATGCAGTAATGAAAACGCCATTCAAAGCCACCGCCCTTACCCTCCTCGCCAGCGGCACCGCGCTCGCCCTCGCCACCGCCTCGCCCACCGAAGAAGCTGCGCTCATGAAGCAAGCCAAATTGACCAAGAACGAGGCCGAACACATCGCCCTCGCCAAAGTCCCGCAAGGAAAGGTCAAGAGCGCCGAGATCGAGAACGAAAAAGGACACCTCGTCTGGTCCTTCGATATCACCACCCCCGGCAGCAAAGACATCACCGAGATTTTAGTCGACGCGAAATCCGGGCAGATCGTCTCCGAGCAAAAGGAAACTCCGCACGACCAAGCCAAGGAAGCCGCCGAGGACAAGAAGAAATAGCCCGCGAGGCTTAGGCGGGAGCAGGAGGTCGCCTGTCGGCTACCCCGGCAATTCGAAGACCCGTTGGTCGTCCGTCGTCTCCGCTTTTGCCTTCTTGAAATTGTGTAGAGCCATGGAACCGCGAGACAAGCCTCCGCAAGAAGGAAGCGCCACTCCTTGTCGTCGGAATCGATGGACCGGCGTCAGGTCAAAACAGCCTCAGACACCGAGTGCCGGGGCAGATCGATCGTGAAAACGCAGCCGCAGCCGGGCACATCGCGCACGCTCAGAGTTCCCTTATTTACCTCCACGCCGCGCCGTGAGATGGAGAGCCCCAGGCCTATGCCCGTTTTGTCCACGCCACTTTGCGTGAACGGGAGAAACATCGTCTCCGCCTCAGCCGGCAGCAGACCGCCGCAGTGATCCTCCACCTCGATGTGAACGCGATCCGCGACCGCGAAAGCACGCAACGTCACTTCCGTACCCGGCTCCGTGAATTTGAACGCATTCTGCAACACGTTACTCACGGCAGAAGAGAGGAGATCCCGGTCCACATCGATCGCGAGACTGGAATCGACATGCGAAACGGTGAAAGGGCACTCCGCCATCTTCGCCTCCAGAGAAGCGGAAAGCTTCATGTCGTCGATGAATTTGTAAAGGGGGAAGAGGCGATGCTGCGCGGGCATCCCAGCCTGCATCCGCACATCGGAGAGCGACAGATCGATCAGCTTCCGCATCCCGATCAGGCTCCGGTCCAAGACCCCGCCCGTGGCGCCACCCAGCCCCACGTCGCCTTCCCTGATCGCGGCCACCGCCAGCATGGCGGAATTAAGGAGGTTTCGCAGCTCGTGCGCGAAAGCTCCCAGGCGCTGGTTCACCGCGTCCGCCTCCTTGCCCGCCGCGACGAAATCGCGCTGATACATAAACTCGGTCACCGCATCGGCGATCACGTTATCCAGGCAGCGGTTGAGCG
>JBDUAE010000483.1:0-1963 GCA_040004805.1 Chthoniobacterales bacterium
GCATGATCTGGCCTTTCGACCACGCGGACTCGAATTGCGGAGGAAGGATGAAATGGAACGCGATCGGTGCGGCGTTTTCTTCTGCGCCGATTTCCACGAAGCGTGGTCTTGGTTCCGCCGCGACTTCGGTCGGCGCCGAAGGAGCGACCGCAGCCTTGTTCGTCGCGGGTGCGATAAACTCCAGCCCCACCGCCAGCGAATGCGCGCAGATTTTTCCCCACTCGCGCGATTCCCGGCAAGTGCAGAGATTCTCCACATCGGAAAAAGTCTTCACGCGCAAGCCGGAGCGCAGAGTGCGAAGACCATCCCGCACCATGCCGGAAAGGAGCGGCGCTTCGTAGCTCGCTTCCATGACGCGGCCGCTTTGATGCAACTGCTGCGCGCGCTTCATCGCGGGCCAGCCGCCCGCGTTCACGAGGAGTTTTTGAGTGATCGGAATAGCGGCGGACGGCACGCGCGACCTTCCGGTTTCGCGAGCCATCGCGCAATCGCGGCGGAATCGTGAGACTGTCACCGCGTGAGTCCCGCTTCTGCTTACGCACCCGGCCGGGTCGAGTTTCTCGGCAACCACACCGACTACAATCACGGCGTCGTCCTGGCGGCGGCGATCAACCGGGGTCTCACCGTGGCCGGGATCGCGCGAAGGGACGATTCCATCATTTTGACTTCAATCGCGGCAAGCGACCGTGTCCATGTCGCGCTGCGCGAGCTGCAACCTCTCGGCGATGGGCACTGGGCTAATTACGCGCTTGGGGTGGTGCGGGAACTTGAGCGCGCTGGCCTGGAGATTCGAGGATTCGACGCCGAGATTTCAGGCGACCTGACGGCGGGCGCCGGGCTGGCCAGTTCCGCAGCGATGGAAGTAGCGACCGCGGGATTGCTGCTAAAACTGAACGAATTGCAGGTGGCGCCGATGGAAATCGCGAAGCTGTGCCAGCGCGCGGAAAATGAATTCGCGGGCGTGCAATCGGGCCTGCTTGATCAAGTCACGTCCGTTTTCGGGCGTGCGGGGCATCTGGTTTATCTCGATTGTCAGAAGGAGGAAGTGCGCACGCTGCCATTCCCGAAGGATTGCGTGCTAGTAATCGCGGAGTCGGGTGCGAAACACGCTCTGCTCCAGAGCTTTTACAATGCGCGCCGCGAGGAGTGCGCCGCTGCGGCCCATGCGCTCGGGGTGGAAAGTTTGCGCGAGGTGACGCCGGAACATTTGGAACTGGGCGGCGATTCGCTTGATCCCGTGATTTATCGGCGGGCAGCGCACATCGTGGGCGAAAACGACCGGGTCTGGCGCGCGGTGGAAGCGCTGGAGAAAAACGACGCGGAGGCGGTCGGCGCGTTGCTGAACGCATCGCACGAAAGCTCGCGCACGAATTTTGAAAATAGTTCGCCGGAGCAGGATGCGCTGGTGGAACTGGCGCGCTCCTTGCCGGGTGTGCTCGGTGCTCGACTGACCGGCGGTGGGTTTGGCGGCGCGACGGTTTCACTTGTTAGGGAAGAGCAAGCAGCCGCGGTCATGGAGACGCTCCGCAGTCGGGCGACGACGGTATTTGGGTGTGAAATAGCCGACGGCGCCGCGGCGCGCTGGATGCGGTAGCTGGTGCGTAACCGCACGGCGTAATTGATTGGTTCCCGGCAGCAGCATCTTGGCGATACATCCTTGCTCCGCCGAATGCACTGTGACATGAGGGACTGATGGATGCCGGCCTGTCACGCGAAGCAATTGAAGACAAACTGGCTTCTGTCCCTCATTGGTATCACCGAATTGAGGTCGCACCTGGCATCGTTACGCCGGGTATAAACGACACTCCGGCCTATTTCGGCCTCTTTCAGTTCCCCGTGGATTGCACGGGCTTGCGCGTGCTGGATCTAGGCACCCGGGATGGATACTTTGCTTTCGAGTTCGAACGACGCGGGGCGGAGGTGCTGGCGATCGATTACTTTCCGGCTCACCGGACGGGCTTTG
>JBDUAE010000484.1:0-1962 GCA_040004805.1 Chthoniobacterales bacterium
AAGCCTGGCACGATGATGGCCGTATGATGACGAAGCGGAACACCTTCACCGACTTCATCGCCTGCGCCGATTATCTGGTGGAGAAAAAATATACGACGCACGAGCGCCTCGTCATCCAGGGCGGGAGCGCGGGTGGATTGCTCATCGGCGCCACCATCAATCTCCGGCCGGACGTGGCAAAAGTCGCCATCCTGCAGGTGCCGTTTGTCGATGTCATGAACACGATGTCCGACGCGACTCTTCCCCTAACGACTGAAGAATACATCGAGTGGGGCAACCCGAACGTGAAAAAGGAATACGACTACATGAAAACCTACAGCCCGTACGACAACATCACGGCGAAGAATTACCCGACCATGCTCCTCTTCACCTCGCTCAATGACAGCCAGGTACCGTATTGGGAGCCGGCCAAGTTCGCCGCCAAAATGCGCGCGCTGAAAACCGACCAGAACCCGCTCCTCTTTAAGATCAATCTTGAAGCCGGCCACGGCGGCGCCTCCGGACGTTTCGATAAGTTGCACGAAGTCGCATTCGATTACGCCTTCGGTTTGGCCGCGCTCGGCGTGGACCAGGCGGAAACTGCGGCGCCGGTCAACGCCGCCGAGCCTGCTCGTTAGGCGTCGGGCTCCGGCTGCGCTTCGGTGGTCGTAAGCGCGAGGCGTTCATCGATTTTCTTCCTAATCCACGAAACGGTTCCGCGCATGCGACGCCCGGAATCAGCCGACAACGCGCCGGCGGTTGCGGCCAACCCGAGTCTGTTCTATTCGCTGCGGATGAAACCGCGCAAAGCCGCCGTCGTTTTCATTTTTGTGACCGTCACGCTCGACATGCTCGCGCTCGGTCTCATCGCGCCGGTGCTGCCGAAGCTGGTCCTCAATTTTCTCGGCGGCGACGCTTCGAGCGCAGCGAAATGGTTCGGCATTTTCGGGACGGTTTTCGCGTTAATGCAGTTCGTTTTTTCGCCGGTCTTGGGCGTGCTCTCGGATCGCTTCGGGCGGCGGCCAATCATTCTCGCTTCGAATCTCGGTCTGGGGCTCGATTACGTCGTGATGGCGCTCGCACCGTCGATCGGCTGGCTTTTTCTCGGACGCGTTCTTTCGGGGATCACCGCCGCCAGCATCTCGACCGCGATGGCCTACATCTCCGATATCGTCGCGCCGGAGAAGCGGGCGGGCGCGTTCGGCATGATCGGGGCGGCCTTCGGCGTGGGGTTTATTCTGGGGCCGGCGCTGGGTGGTTTGTTAGGCACATCGGATCCGCGGCTGCCATTTTGGGTGGCAGCGGGCTTGAGCCTCGCGAATGCGACCTATGGTTACTTTCTCGTGCCCGAATCGCTTCCCGCCGAAAGGCGGAAGCCATTCACGTTGCGCCGCGCGAATCCGGTCGGCGCGCTCGTTTTGCTCCGCTCGCATCCGGAATTATTCCAACTCGCGAGCATCCAGTTCATCGGTTACGTCGCGCACGAGGCCTTCGAAGTCTGGGCGCTCTACGCGATCTTTCGTTATGCGTGGAACGCGGGAATGATCGGCCTTTCACTCGCGCTCGTGGGCGTTTGTTCGGTGGTCATTTCGGCCGGGATGGTGGGGCCCATCGTCGCGCGCCTGGGTGAGCGGCGCACCCTTTACCTCGGCCAATTCTTCGGCGGGCTCGGCATGGTCATGGCGGGCCTGGCGCGAACCAGCCTCGGCTACTTCGGCTCCATTCCGGTGATGATGCTATGGACGATTTCCGGCCCCGCCGCCCAGGGGATGATGACGCGGCGCGTGAGCGAATCGGAGCAGGGCGAACTGCAAGGCGCGATCAGCAGCCTGCGCGGGTTGGCGATCATCATCGGGCCGGGACTTTTCACGTTCACCTTCGCGTATTTTATCAATCGCGAGCGCGGCTGGAACTTTCCCGGCGCGCCTTGGTTCCTCGGCGCCGCCCTGCTCTTTCTCGCGATGGTAATGTCGACCCGCATTC
>JBDUAE010000114.1:0-6504 GCA_040004805.1 Chthoniobacterales bacterium
TTTCTGATCATGAAAGCGGACATTCATCCTGAGTATAACCAGACCGAAATTTCCTGCGCCTGTGGTGCGGTCTACCATACCCGTTCGACCAAGCAGGACATCAAAATCGGCATTTGCGCCGCTTGCCATCCGTTTTTCACTGGCGAACAAAAATTTGTCGATACCGCTGGCCGGGTCGAGAAATTCGCCCGCCGTTACGGCAGCACCAAGGCCACTCGCGCCACCAAAGCCTAGCTGAGGAAGAATTTGTAGCGGCGGTCTATGACCGCCGCTTTCCTTGTACGTAAGCCTTCCGTCTCATGGACTTTCAAAGCCTGATCCAGCGAAAACGCGATCGTTTCGCGGAACTCGAACAGGAGATCGCCGATCCTGCCCTCTTCGAGAACCGCAAACGCGCGCAGGAAATCATGCGCGAACATTCGAGCGTGAAGCAGATGCTCGCGCTCTGGAATGAGCTCGATGGCACTCGCCAGCAATTAGCCGACAACCGTGAACTCTCCGCCGGCGCCGATGCCGAACTCGCGCAGATGGCGGAGGAGGAAATACCCGCGCTTGAGAAGCGCCTGGGCCAACTCGAGCGCGATTTCCAAATCGCCCTGTTGCCGCCGGACGAGAACGAGAACCGCGACGCCATTGTCGAAATCCGCGCCGGCACCGGCGGAAGCGAGGCCGCCATCTTCGCGGCTGATCTCTACCGGATGTATAACCGCTACGCCGAAGCCGCCGGTTTGAAAATGGAAGACCTGGAATCGAGCCCATCCGAGCTTGGCGGTCTGCGCGAGGCGATCTTCAAAGTTTCCGGCGAAAGCGTCTTCCGAAAATTACGTTTCGAAAGCGGTGTGCACCGCGTCCAGCGCGTGCCCGCCACCGAAGCGCAGGGCCGCATTCACACCTCCACCGCTACCGTCGCCGTGTTGCCGGAGGCGGAAGACGTCGATCTCGATCTCAAACCCGAGGATCTGCGCATCGAAGTTTGCCGCGCGGGCGGTCCCGGTGGTCAGGGCGTAAACACGACTGATTCCGCTGTTCAAGTCATGCACATTCCGACGGGCCGGATTGTGCGTTGCCAAGACGGGCGCAGCCAGCAGAAGAACAAGGAGAAAGCGATCAGCATCATGCGGGCGCGTCTGCTCGAGGATAAGATTCGCGAAGAGGAAGCGAAGTATTCCGCGCATCGCAAAAACCAGATCGGTTCCGGAGGGCGCGAGGAGAAAATTCGCACCTATAATTTCCCGCAAAACCGCATCACCGATCACCGCATCGGCCTCACTCTTTACAATCTCGACCGCGTCATTGAAGGCGATCTCAGCGAGATGATCGACGCGCTCCAGGCCGCCGATTTGCAAGAGCGCTTACAGGAATCGGCGCTCACGGCCTAACGAGTCCCCGTTAAATTTGCGCGAAGTCGGGCTTGGTCGAACGTTCGCGATGATTAAATCCCGCCTCGGGGGCGCGCTTCTTTCCGCGGCCCTTCTCGTGAACGCCCAGGCGCAGAGCCCGACCGCGTCGCCGTCACCCTCGCCCACGCCGGTGAATTTCTCCCCGCAGACACTGGGCGATTTGCAGAAGCTGCGCGATGCCGCCCTCACGAGTGATTACGCCTATCGACAGGTGGCGCATCTAGCCAACAACATCGGCCCACGCTTGAGCGGCTCGGCGCAAGCCGGGAAAGCGGTCGAGTATGTCGCGAGCGAATTGAAGAAGCTCGGGCTGGAGGTGAAACTCGAGAAAGTGATGGTCCCGCATTGGGTTCGAGGCGAAGAAACCGCGCAGTTGATCGAGTTTCCCGGGCAGGCGGAAAAGACGACGCAGAAAATAATCCTGACCGCCCTCGGCGGCAGTGTCGCCACGCCCCCGGAAGGCATCACCGCCGACGTGGTAGTGGTGAAGGATTTCGACGAACTCGAGGCCCTCGACCGATCGAAAGTCGAAGGCAAAATCGTCGTTTTCAATCATCCCTTCGATAATGAAATGGCAGCCCAAGGACGCGCCGGCGATGCCTATGGAATTGCCGTGCAATACCGCGGAGAAGCGCCCAGCGCCGCTGCCGGCAAGGGCGCTGTCGCAACTTTGATCCGCTCCGTGGGCAGCGCAGATTACCGGCTGCCGCATACCGGTGCCACACATTATAAGGATGGCGTTACCCAAATCCCCGCCGGCGCGGTGGCGGCGGAGGACGCTGATCTCCTCGCGTATCTCGCACCCCAAGGAACCGTGCGCATGCATCTCGTCCTCACGCCGCAAACTTTAGCCGACACCGAAAGCTACAACGTCGTCGCTGACCTTAAAGGCAGCACTCATCCAGAGGAGGTGATCATCGTCTCCGGGCATCTCGATTCCTGGGATCTCGGAACTGGTGCAATCGACGACGGCGCCGGTGTGGCCGTGGCGATGCAGGCAGCAAATCTCGTGCAGCAACTCAAGTTGCATCCGAAGCGCACCATCCGCGTGATCGCCTGGATGAACGAAGAGAACGGCCTGCGCGGCGGCAAAGCCTACGCCGCCGACCACGCCGCAGAGTTGCCCCATCATATCGCGGTGATGGAAACCGATCTCGGCGCGGATCATCCGCTCGGGCTGAGTTTCCGCGGCCCGCCGGAAGGCAAAGCCTACCTCCAGCCGATCGCGAAGGTGCTCAGTCATATCGGCGCGGGCTTGATCGACGAAGTCGCGCACACGGGTGCGGATATTTCGCCGATGGAACCCGCGGGCGTGCCGACTTTTGATCCGATTCAGGATAACCGAACGTATTTTCGATATCACCACACCGCCGCCGACACGCTGGACAAGATCGATCCAAAACAATTGGCGGAAAACGCGGCTGTGAATGTGGTGTTCGCCTACGGACTGGCCAATAGTGAAACCCCCATGCCGCGTTGAAAATCGTAGTGCTAATCTTGTTGGCGGCGTTTCTCGCGGGTTGCGCGGGAACTCGCTCGACGGTTGGAGTCACCACCAACCAAGGCCCGCGCGAGCCCGCCGCCGCGGCGCAATATTAGCCGTCAGCTTCTTTACCGGTCTCATAGCGCGCGTAAGGTGTCCGTCCTCATGGCGGCTACGGAAGAACAAATCAGAGAAGCACTCAAGTCGGTTAAATATCCCGGCTTCAGCCGCGATATTGTCTCGTTCGGCTTGGTCAAACAAATCCAGGTCAACGATGGCGCGGTCACGGTGCAGTTGACCCTGACGACAAACGAGCCCGCGATTCCGCGCACGGTCAAAGCCGAAGCCGAAGCAGCGCTGCAAAACCTGGCCGGCGTGAGCGAGGTGAAGATCCTCATCGACATTCACGCGCCTCCCGCCGGAGCCGGCGCCGCGGGTGTTGGTGCGACCCGGATTGAAGGAATCAAGCACGTCATCGCGATCGCGAGCGGCAAAGGGGGTGTCGGTAAATCCACCGTCGCCGCAAATCTGGCGGTCGCTCTCCAGCAATCGAGCGCGCGAGTCGGGCTCTGCGATTGCGACATTTACGGCCCGAGCATTTCACTCATGTTCGGTAGCCGCGAGCGCCCGACCGCGACGGAAGAGAACCGAATCATCCCGATCGAGCAATACGGCCTGAAGCTGATGTCGATGGGTTTCCTCCTCGAAGACGACGCGCCGGCAATTTTGCGCGGGCCGATGGTGACGCGTTATACGCAGCAATTTCTCCGGCAGGTGGAATGGGGCGAACTCGATTACCTCGTGCTCGATCTCCCGCCCGGCACGGGCGACATCCAACTTACCATTGTCCAAACCGTCGCGCTCGCCGGCGCGGTCATCGTCACCACTCCACAGGAAGTTGCGTTAATCGACGCGCGGAAGGCTTCGAGCATGTTTGAAAAAGTGAACGTTCCCGTCCTCGGGCTGATCGAAAACATGAGCTACTTCATCTCGCCCGACAGCGGGAAACGCTACGACATCTTTGGCTCCGGCGGCGGCGAACGTGAAGCGAAACGGCTCCGTGTTCCACTCCTCGGCCAGATCCCGATCGATATCCCTACCCGCGAATCCGGCGACCGCGGTATGCCGATCACGGCCGAAAAACGAGACTCACCCGTTGCCGCGGAATTCCGTCAGATTGCCGCGAAATTGCGCGAAACGATCGGGTAAAGCCTTCCCGCGCCGCGGCGCCAAAATGAATAGGCATGAGCCATGCTAGGTCTATTAATGTCGAGCGGTTTGGATTGACCGCTGCACTCCCTTATGGAAAACACTGAAGGCATGACTGCTTCCGAGGAACAGCCGTCCCCCTTTGTAAGGAACTCTGTCCTCTACAAAGAATTCCTAGCCGAACGCGAAGAAATTTTGAAACACAAATGGATCGAGAGCGAAAAAGCCGGGACCGACATCGGTTTTGAAAAAGCGCTGCTCGACTGGATCATGAAGCACCGCTCCAATTGGCGCGAGAAACGTAACCGGGAGGTCCGGACCCAGGCGACAAGCGCCTCCTGATTCCGCCGTCCCGTCCTTTAACGCGATCCCGCGAGGTCGCGAAGGAATGGCATGACTGCTCCCCAATCTTCCCCGCCGCCGGGTGTCCCCGTCATGGATGCCGAGGCCATTCGTCGCGCCCTGCGCCGAATCGCGCACGAAATCATCGAGCGTAATCCGGACCTCGCGGCAATCATTCTCGCCGGGATTCCTTCGCGCGGAGTCGAGATTGCACGCCGCATCGGGGAGTTGATCGAGGAATTTGAAAACACGCCCGTCGCCACCGGCGTCATCGATGTTGCGATGCACCGCGACGATGTCGGCAAACGTGCCGAACTGCCCGTGGTGCAAACTTCGCGCCTCCCTCTTCCGCTCGACGGGCGTACCGTCATCATCGTGGACGACGTGTTCTATACTGGCCGCACCACCCGTGCCGCGATGGACGCGATTAGCTCGTTCGGCCGCCCGGCGCGCATCCAACTGGCCACGCTGATTGATCGCGGGCACCGCGAATTGCCGATCCGCGCCGATTATGTCGGCAAAAATTTACCAACCGCCGCCGGCGAACGCGTGCGGTTGCGTCTGCAAAATGTCGACGGCGAACCCGACGCCGTCTGGCTGATCAAGGAATCATGACTGCGCCTGCCACGAACTCGGACCTCCGTTGGAAACGAAAAGATCTCGTCGGCATCCGCGAACTTTCAGCGGAAGAGATCAACTTCGTCCTCGAAACGGCAGACGCGTTCAAGCAGGTCGGCACGCGTGATGTGAAGAAAGTGCCGGCGTTGCGCGGCAAGACCTTGGTCAATTTTTTCGTCGAACCGAGCACGCGCACCCGCACTTCGTTCGAATTAGCCGCCACTCGCCTAAGCGCGGACGTGATTAATATTTCCGCCGCCAGCTCCAGCCTAACGAAAGGAGAAACCCTCAAGGACACCGCGAAAATCTTAGAAGCGAACCACGCTGATCTCATTGTTATCCGACACAGCTCCGCCGGCACCGCGCAATTTCTCGCGGAACGTCTGCGCTGCAGCGTGATCAATGCCGGCGATGGCGCGCACGAACATCCGACACAGGCGCTCCTCGATCTCTACACCATCCGCGAACGTCGCGGCTCGATCGCCGGACTCCACGTCGCGATTGTCGGCGACATTCTTTTTAGCCGCGTCGCGCGTTCGAATATTTTCGGCCTCTTGAAACTCGGAGCCCGCGTCACGCTCGTCGGCCCGAGTACGCTCGTTCCCCGCGCTTTCGAAGAACTCGGCGTCACCGTCTCGCATCGCCTCGATGAAGTGCTGCCCACGGTCGATGTCGTCAATTTGCTCCGGATTCAACACGAGCGGCAAAGGAAGGAATACTTTCCCGGTCTCGGCGAATACATTCGCCTGTTTGGCCTAACGAAAGCTCGCGCAAAACTTTTGAAATCCGACTGCCTCATCATGCATCCCGGCCCGATCAATCGCGGAGTCGAGATCGACAGCGATTTAGCCGACGGTGTCCAAAGTGTGATTCTCGATCAGGTCACGAACGGTCTCGCTGTGCGAATGGCGGTGCTTTATCTCTGCGGAGGGATCGCCACGCCGTGAAAACGATCATCCGGAACGGCCGCATCATCGATCCGGCAAATCGGCGGGACGAAATCGCGGATCTGTTCATCGCCGACGGCAAAATCGTCGACCAACTGAGCGAGAAGGACGCCGAAATCATCGACGCATCGGGATTGATCGTCGCGCCCGGCCTGATTGATCTTCACGTCCATTTTCGCGAGCCGGGCGCGGGTTGGAAAGAGACGATCGAGTCCGGCGCGCGCGCCGCGGCTGCGGGCGGTTTCACCACCGTTGTCTGCATGCCGAATACTTCACCAACAGCCGACAGCCCGAGCACAATCGCCTGGATCAAAGATCGCGCGGCGGAAGTGGCGTGCGTGAACGTTTTACCAACCGGCGCAATTTCAAAAAGCCTCGCCGGCGAAGAGTTGGCGCCGATCGGTTCGCTCGCGCAGGCCGGCGTGGTCGCGATTACGGACGACGGCCATTGCGTGCAGAATAACGAGTTGATGCGACGCGCGGTCGAATACGCGCGGATGGTCGG
>JBDUAE010000485.1:0-1958 GCA_040004805.1 Chthoniobacterales bacterium
ACCATCTTCCCGCCCTACTTCGTGGCCGGCGCGATTTTCTCGGGCTTCGCCATGGTGCTCACGCTCGCGATTCCAATTCGCAAGTTTTATCACCTCGAGGATTTCGTAACGATGCGGCATCTCGAGAACGCCGCGAAAGTCATGCTCGTGACCGGGTTGATGGTCGCGCACGGCTACATCACCGAAGCTTTCATGTCGTGGTACAGCGACGATAAATTCGAGATTTACCTGACGCTGAATCGGATGTTCGGCCCGTATGCACCAGCGTATTGGCTCCTCGTTCTCTGTAATATTCTGGTTCCGCAGGCGCTCTGGGTTAAGCGCGTCCGGACAAATATCACGCTCCTCTTCATCATCTCGCTGCTCGTGAATGTAGGAATGTGGACCGAGCGTTACGTCATCGTAGTCACGAGTTTGCATCGCGATTTTCTCCCATCTTCCTGGGGAATTTTTCACGGCACGCGCTGGGATTGGATGACCTTGCTGGGCTCGTTCGGGCTCTTCGCCAGCTTGCTTTTTGTCTTCCTGCGGTTGCTGCCGGCGATCTCGATCAGTGAGATGCGCGATCTCGTGCACAAGAAAAGGAAGGACGCGGCGTGAACAACGAAGGCCTTTACGGAATCATGGCCGAGTTCGTGGAACCGGAGCAGCTCCTCGCGGCGGCCAAGGCAGCGTATGGAGCCGGTTATCGAAAAATGGACGCCTACAGCCCGTATGCGATCGAGGGCGTGGCGGACGCGATCGGTTTTCGGAAAACCCGGATGCCCTTGATCGTTTTACTTGGCGGAATCTGCGGGGCAATCACCGCCTATTTCATGCAATGGTATTCCGCGACCATCTCCTATCCGCTGAATGTAGGCGGGCGGCCGTTGCACAGTTGGCCCGCCTTCATTCCGATCGCCTTCGAGCTCACAATTCTTTTTGCTGCTCTCGCGGGCGTGATCGGAATGTTCGCCGCGAATGGCTTGCCGCAGCCGTATCATCCGGTTTTCAACGCGCCTGAATTCAAGCTCGCCAGTCAGACGCGATTCTTTCTTTGCATCGAAGCGGACGATCACGTCTTTCGCGCCGAAGAAGTGCGCGAATTTTTCCTCTCGTTAGGGCCAGAGAAGATCCTGGAGGTAGAAAAGTGAAAGGCGTCGCCCTGCTTCTTCTCCTCGTTTCGCTGACCTCCTGCCGTCGCGGCATGGTCGATCAGCAAAAGATAAAGCCCCTCGCGCAGTTCGATTTCTTTCACGACGAACGCGGCGCGCGCGTCCCGCCCGCACACACCGTCGCGCGTGGAGAGGAACGCGCCGACGAACAATTCTACAGGGGCAAAATCGGCGGCCAGCTTGTCGCCACCTTTCCGATGCCGGTTACGCACGAGTTGCTCGCGCGCGGTCAGGAACGCTTCAATATTTACTGCTCGGTGTGCCACGGCGCCACCGGCGCCGGCAATGGCATGATCGTGCAACGCGGCTTCCCGCCGCCGCCATCGCTGCACGAAGAACGTCTACTTAGTGCGCCGCCCGGCCACTTCGTCGACGTGATCACTAACGGCTACGGCGTGATGTATTCCTATGCTTCGCGGGTCGTGCCGGAGGATCGCTGGGCCATCGCCGCTTATATCCGAGCGCTCCAATTGAGTCAGCACGCCGCGCCGAACGATCTTGACCCTGCGACCTTGAAACAACTCGAGGCCGCACTGCCATGAGCGACGCCGCACTCATTGTCTCGTATCAGCGTTGGCAGCGCCGAGCGCTCGTTGTCGGCGCTATCGCCGCGGTCCTCTCAGTTCTCGGAGCCATCTTTCAACGCGTACAGTTTTTTCAGGCTTATCTCTTCGCCTGGCTCTTTTGGAGTGGGCTGCCGTTTGGCGCGCTCGTGATCGTGATGATGCAATTTCTCACCGGCGGACAATGGGGTCTCGCCCTGCGCAATCTCGCGACCGCCGCCTATCGCACGCTCCCGTTCGC
>JBDUAE010000115.1:0-6476 GCA_040004805.1 Chthoniobacterales bacterium
CGGATTGCACTTCGACCGGGAGACCGATTTTGCGCAGCGCGATCGCCATCGTGCGCAGCCAATCCTTCCGTGGACAGAGGATCGCGACCTCGCGCCAACTGCGGGCGCGGAGTTTCTCGGGACCATGTTCTTTCAGCCAGCGCGCGAGTTCGTCGGCTTCGATGCGGGCGACCTGGCGGTCTTTCAATTTGTGCTGGCCGCCTAACAAGTGGGAGGAGAGCGAAAGACGGATGACCTGGCCGGGGAGGACACCGGGCCGGGGTTGAAGTTTGACGAAATCCACCTGGCCGTCGGCGCCGTGCAGGATGTCGCGGAAAGTCTCGTTCACGAAATCGAGCTGCTTTTGATCGAGGCGGAACGTGACCGAAAAGGTGAGCGCTTCGCCGGCTTCCGTGGCCACGAGCGCATCGTGGACGCGGCGATAGTGCGTGAGATCGGCGCGGTCGTGGTAGATCGATTGCTGGAAATCTCCCACCATGCAGAAGTGTCCGGCGCGGGGCGGGTCGGTGTGATTTTCCAGCCAGCGGCCGGAAGCATCGTGCGGTCGGGTAATTTCCGAGAGGACGGAAAACATCGCGGGATCGGTGTCCTGCGCTTCGTCGAGAATCACGATGGGATCGAGCAGGCGGATGCGCCGGGCTGCTTCCGGGTGTTGCACGAGTTCGTCGGCGAGCGCGATTTGGTCGTCGTAGGTGACGACTCCGCGTTCGAGGCGGAAATTCCGGTAGTCGCGCTGCACTTCGGCGGCGACGCAAATGGCGGTTTGGTTAACCCAACGGCGCAGCGGGATGAAGGCCTGCTCCCAAGTTTTATCGATGCTTTGCGCTTTGGTAGAGCATATCGGCCAGCGCAGAAAACCGGTGCCGTCGTGCAGGCCATCTTCCCAAGCGCGAAGTTGAGCTTGGGAATTCGCAACGGTGTCGGACTTTTTCACCTGGAAGAATCCTCGATGAACTTCGCCCAAATCCACGTCCGGATAAGCACACGGCTCGTTAGGGCGAAGCAGCGCGGACCCAGCCTGGCGTCCCAATTCCATGATGTGGCGGATGGAGGTGTGACGCAGAAGCGCTTTGCGATTTTCCGGAGAGAGCGAACGGCCGATGCGGGTTTGCTGTTGGACGAATTCGTTCCAGAGATCGTCGTCCTTCGTGATCAATTCCAGCGGCGCGGGCAGACCGAGATAGTGGCCATAATCATTCAGGAGTTTGAGGCAGAAGGCGTGGATGGTGCCGAACCAGGCGCGGTTGAACGCGCTGAGAATTTCCGGGCTAACTTTGGCCTGCAGGATTTGTTCGCGGGCGCGCTGCTGCATTTCGTCGGCGGCGCGATTGGCGAAGGTAAGAACGCGGAGGCGAGGCAACGCCTCGATGGCATGCGGCGCTTGCGCGAGCTGCGCGATGCGATCGGTGACGGCGCGCGTTTTGCCAGAACCCGCGGCGGCGATGACGGAGAAATTCCGGTCAAGTTCTTGTGCGAAACGATCGCGCTGGAGTTGGTCGCTAGGTTTGCTCATGTCCAGCTTTCGTCCTCCGCGACCAAGTCCGGGTGAGTACGTTCCCAGCGTTCGTCGATGATCTCGGGATCGATCGCGAGAGTCGCGAGCGGATAATCTTTGGTGAAAGTGAACGCGCCGCGCAGAGAGCCTTTCATCCCGAAAATGCCGGTGGCCTGCATGCGCGCCAGTTCGATAAACGCGGCGTGGCATTCAGAGAAATCGTCGTCGTGCAGTTGTGGTTCTGGCCGGTTGATGACGGGAGAGAGGATGCTGAGAGCGACGCGTTCGGCGCCGAGTTGTTTCACCGCGAGCGCATAGAGGCCGAGCTGTAGGCTGGGGTCGGCTTTCAGGATCTGTTTACGCACCTTTGGGGAAAGCGGATCGTCCTTCTTTTTCGATGTCGGTTTAATCGATTTTTTGTTTCCGGTTTTGAAGTCGACGATCCACAGAGTCGGCAGGGAGAGGGATTTCGGCTGCGCCGCAGTTTGGCCTAACAAGAGGTCGGCGCGGCCCCGCAGGAGCAGGCTGCGGCCTTCGCCGACGGCGATCGGTTGCGCTTCCAGTCGCCACTCCGAAACGGCCCACGGCCAGCCTTCGATGGCGCCGAGGAGACGACCGAGAGTTTGGGCGAGGCAAAGCGCGTTTTCCCAGCCGGAATCCCACCAGTCAGGAATCGTTCGGCCACTCTGTCGGCAAAGTTCGCGCACTTCCGCGCGTTTGCGTTCCGCGGCGGCGAGGATGCGGGGCGCGATGGTTTCGGCGGGGGGAAAAGCGATGAAGCTTTCCGTTTTTCCGAGAATGCTGGCGAGCCAATCGTGCGTCCATTTTCCGATGGTGGCGTTCCAGACGTAAGTGGAGTCTTCGGCGCCTTCGACTCCGAGATAGCGTTCCATCCAGATGAGCGCGGGCGATTTGAGAAGAGCTTCCGTATCGCTCACGCTCAGCGGCTTGATCTCGTTAGGCGGAACGCGGAGGGCGAAGTCATATTCGCCGGAGGCAGCAATTTCGCGACGGGCGGAATACGCGATGCTGGTTTGGAGAATGGCGGGCGTTGGCTCGTGTTTCTGCGGCGGTTCCAAAGCGGCCTCGTCGAGCCAGCGACGCGTTTGCTCGCGCAAGGCGCGCATGGCGGTTTGAGAGACTGACTGACCGTGGACTTCGTGATAGAGGCGACTGAAGAATTCGCTCGGATTCGAGATGCGCTCGGGGGTTGCCTCCTGTACGAGACTGGCGGTAAGCGCGAGACCGTGCGTGGCGGATTCGATGAGGCTGGCGAATTGCGCGAGGGCGAGCTGGCGTTGTTGCGTGGCGCCGAGGAAGAGGGTGGCGTCATCGCGCACCGTGACATGGCCCTCGCCTTGTCGGCCGCGGCGAGTGGCGGCGCGGTTAATTTTTTGGACGCTTTGATTGAGTGCGTCGATCTGCGCGGCGGGGAGGAAATCGCCACGCGCGGTGGCGGGCCAGGCGTTTTCGTTCAACCCGGCGAGGATGAGATGCGACCACGATTGATCCTCCGCCTGCGCGGGCGTGAGAAGCTGGACGCGCGCATAGGGATGCTGGCCGATGAGGTCGCGGGTAACCCGGAAACTAACGGCGATTTCCTCGAGCCATTGGAGGAAGAGCGTGCGGGAAAAATTGGGAGCGACGCGCGTGGTCCAGGTGGCGCGTTGTTCGATCTCGCGCCAGCGTTCGCTCCAGCCGAGGCGCGCGAAGGCGTCCGCGGTGGCGCGTAGGAATTCGGAGAAGGTGGCGCGGTCCGGGAGGAAGTGGAGGGAGGTGAGCGTGGCGGAGATCAGTTCGCCTTTCGCGTCGCGGCCGCGAGCGGAAAGGGTGAGGACGGTGAGATCGTCGAGTGCGAGTTCGCCGAGCGCTCTCTGCAAGGCGTCGGCGCTGTGGCGGCGGGAGATTTTTTCAAAAAGCGGATGATCGCTGGGCAAGGCGGTTAGGAAACGGAGGAGCGCGTTCAGGCGCGGGGTGCGCTGCAATTCCATCCAACTCCAAAAATCCGGCGCTTCGAAAAGGCCAGGCGCGAGCTGCCCCACGGCGTCGTAGTGCGGAATGCCTTGCGCAGTGAGCACGGAGGCGACGAGACGCGAGAGCGCACCGGCGGCAGGCACGACGATGCCGAGGCGGGTGCAATTTTCCTGGGCGAGAAATTGATGCGCGGCGGCGGTGATCGCTTCCGCTTGTTCGCGCGTATCGAGGCCGGCGAGGAATAATGGTTCGCGCTCGGATGCGGGGGCTTCAGATGCGCGGGCGAGCGGCTGCGCTTCGCCTAACGACTCCTCCCAGGTGCCGATCCAGGCGACCTCCAGATCGGCGGCGGCTTCGCGCGGATATTGCAGGACGACGGTGGCGTGCTCCGCGGCGCGCACGGCAGCGTGCAGAAGATGCCAGAGCGGCCAGTGCGCGCCGTTAAATCCGGTGATGAGGAGGTGACTGAGAGCGGGCGGGTTTTGCTGGGCGCGGGCGAGGGTTCCGCGATCGCTCTCGGGGAAGAGATCGAACTGGGCGGCTGAGAGATGGGCGCGAAATTTTCGCACGACAGGTCGGAAGGCGGGCAGGTCGACTACGCGGAAATCCGCTCCGGCGGCGCTGAGTTGCTCGAGTAAATGGAGGAGATGAGCCGGAGTGCGGCGCACGGAGATGGCGGCGAGGCGTTCGGGTTCGGAGAGGGCGGGAGCGGCGAGTGTTTCTTCCGCGGCGAGAGCGAGGAGTAGACGGAGATGTTCGCGCGGAGGCGGAAGGATTTCCGCGTTGCCGGCGAGGAGGATGCGAAGATGCGGAGGGGTGAAAAACTGCACGCCGAGCGCAGAGAGATTGGCTTCGAGTAGGCGCGCTTTCAGCGCCTGGGCCTGGCCGCGTGTGGGGACGATGACTACTGCCGGGCGTTCTGTTTTCCACGCTTGATCCGCGATGCGAGCGAACCACCCCCCGACGCCGCCTTGCCAGGCCGCTTCTGCGGACTCGGCAATCAGCAGGGCGGGACCGCGCGCCGGCTGAAGTTCAAATTCCAACTGCACCCGAACATCCTAGCAGAAGGCTCGGACAAATGCTGTCCGATGCACGCCGGTGCCTCGGTCATTTTTATTTGTCGCTAGAGCTTTTAAGCACCAGTGCGCTCTGGAATAACGAGGACGAAATCTGGCGAAAAAACGATCAGCCGTGTGGCAGCGACTCCTCGCGAGCGGCCGGGGCGGCGACGAGAAGCCCCGCGAGCAGGAAAATGAGCGCGGCGGAGAAAAGGCAGTATTCACAGAAAGCGTGAAGCACGAACGCCTGTAGATAGAGTAGCCACAGGGTGGTGAGAAACATCACGCCGACGGTTAGGCCGAGGAACGTAGAGGCACGTCGATATTGAAAAGCGGCGAGGATAGCGCAGGAAAAAACCGTGAAGTAGCCGAGCGCACCGACGCCGGCGAGAGGAATTCCGCGATAAGAGGCGTAGGCGCTGCCGAGGACGGCGGAACAATTTGCCCCGGTGACGCAGACGACATGCGCGCCGGCCAGATGAAGCGCGGTCAGGTAGGTCGACTCGCCCAAGCCGACGAGGGCAAGACACGCGGCGCCGAAGTATATAAATGTCCGTCCACGTGATGTGCTTGGCGAGACAGCGCTAGAGGTGGTTTTTGCGCTCATCTCAGGACGCAGGAAAGGGCGGTTTCCCTTTCTCCAAATTGTCGATCGCTTCGCGCAGGCCGTTGTCGTTCATAAATTGCTGCGGGACGCGCTGGTTGTTAATGAAGAGCGTGGGCGTTGCCTTCACTCCGAGGGACGCCCCGCGCTGATTGTCGAGGCCAATCCGAGCGAGAATTTCCTGGCTGTCGCGATCAGCTTTGAAGCGGGCGAGGTTTAGGCCAATTTTCTGGGCATACTGCTCGAAGATGGGCTCGACTCGTTCCTCTTTACTCCAGGTGGCCTGATTTTCGTAGATCATGTCGCTCATCTCCCAGTAACGATCCTGGGCGCCGGCGGCTTCGGCGGCGCGGGCGGCGTCGACCGCGTGCTTATGCATGGCGAGGGGAAAATTTCGGAAGACCAGACGAATGCGACCGTGGTGCTCCTGTTCGAGTTTTTTCAGGAAGCTGGCGAGCATGGCGCAAGGTGGACATTGCAGATCGCCAAATTCCTCAAGCACGATCGGGGCGCGTGCGGTCCCGCGAAAATGAGGAGGGACCGCCCCCGGGGTCGAGGTCTCCAATTCTCCGGGGATGGGAGCGAAGATCTTTTCGCGTTTCGCGCGATAGAGCGCGACGCCACCTCCCACGGCAAGAACCGCGATAAGGAGGATGAAGGCGAAAGGGAGGAGGCGTTTCATTCGTAAAAGCGGAGAGGAACGAGGAGCGCGAGGAGCCCGTTCCGTCAAGGGCGCGTTGGCGGGAGCGGAAAAAAGGGCAACCTAATAGTTACAAAATTGCAATAAGTCCCGAATTTTCTGTAAAAATCAGGGAATTGGCGTTGACACAAAAATGGAGTCCGAAATAACCTCGGGCCTGTTTTTCCACCTACCCAATGTAGACGAAAAACAGATTCCGGTAGGCACCCGAGCGGGCGCAGGCCGTTTAGAAAACATCCTCAATGAAAAAAAACTCCACGCTTAAATCTGCATTTTTCAACGTCAGGACGCTAATCGCTCTCAGTTTGTGCGCGATCGCCGCCTTTATTGGAATGCTTGGTCTTGGTTTGTTTACCGGCTCATCCGCGCGAGCGGAAGGGAAGGCTGCCGACAAGCCCCAGGCCGAGTCTGAAAAGAAACCAGTCGGAATGGTCTCCGGCGCTTCCTACTACCACGATGTTTCGCCGACTTTGCGCAGTATGCCGCCGTGGCCGGTGCGTCCGAGAGAATTCGAGCGGGAAGCAAATTTGAACCCGAAAATCCCGCACCAGCACGTAGACGTTCCAGACCCCGTGGTGCAGAACTCCCATGCTTCCATTTTGGCCCAGTTGGAGCCGAATATTCCGGCACCGATCCGCAATTTCG
>JBDUAE010000486.1:0-1946 GCA_040004805.1 Chthoniobacterales bacterium
CGCGCGGGAACGTGAACGAGCGGGTGGAAGGCTTGAACCTGGGCGCGGACGATTATTTGCCGAAGCCATTCTCGATCACCGAAGTGGTGGCGCGCGTGCGAGCCTTGCTACGGCGCGCCTCGGGCGAACACGCGACCTTGATGCGCGAGGGGGATTTATCGCTCAATGTCGTGACCCGCGAAGCGATTCGCGCTGGCCGCAAGATCGAGCTGACCAACCGCGAGTTCGCCGTCCTCGAATATCTTATGGCACATGCCGGACGCGTCCTCACGAAGACGGCGCTCTGCGAACACGTCTGGGAACATCACTTCGATACGGGTACAAATGTGGTCGAAGTTTGCATCCAACGCCTGCGTCGCAAGATCGACGAGGATCATCCGCGGAAGCTTCTGCAAACGGTGCGCGGCACCGGTTACCGGCTGCTGAAAGACGAATGAAAATCCGGAGCCTCCGCGCGCGTGTCGCCCTCTGGACGGTGATCATGGTTTGCGGTGTTCTTGTGTTATTCGGAGCCGGTGCGGCGTGGAATTTGCGAAAGGAGCTGATCAAGGGTCTCGATCTCGAAATCGGGATCGAGGGACGGGATCTCATCGCGGAGATCGAAGAGCAGCACAGCGATTGGACTCAACAAACAAATGCCGCGGCGTTTTTCGCGCAGGAATCGAAAAACATCGATTACCTCGAAGTTCACAATGCGGCGGGGCAGACGCTCTATCGCTCCTCCAACCTCGAGGAAACCACGGCGTTTCCGGCGCGCGATCTGGACGGCCCTTACAACGTCCGGGTCGACGACCAACGGATTCGCTTTCGTGTTTTCCAAACCGGCCCGATTCGATTTGCGCTTGGCAAGGACTCCATTCGCGTCCGGCAAACCCTCGCGGGTCTCGCCTCAGCCTATTTCTTCACCCTGCCGCTGGTGCTTCTCGCCGTGGGCGGGGGTGCTTGGTGGATCGCGCGGCGCGCCGCTGCGCCGGTTAAGACGATCGCGGCCCAGGCCGAAAAAATTTCGGCCTCCGCCTTGCATCAGCGTCTCCCGCCCCCCGAGGCGGAGGATGAAATCGGCCACCTCACGCTCGTCTTGAATCAGATGTTTGACCGCCTCGAACGCAGCTTCGATCAGGTCACGCGTTTCACTTCGGATGCTTCGCACGAATTAAAAACGCCCATGACCTTGATGCGCGCAGAGCTGGAAACCGCGCTCGCTTCGGACGAATCCCATCCCGCGCAGCGCGAACTGCTTTCCCGACTGCTCGAGCAATGCTTCCAGCTCACGCAAATCGTAGACGGCCTCCTCTTTCTCTCCCGCGCGGATGATCGCCGCCTGGCTCTCGACGCGAGACCGGTCGATCTAGTTCCCCTTCTGCAGGAGTTGCGGGAGGATGCGGAAATTCTCACAGCCCGGGCCGGCCTTGCCCTCGATTTGCACCTGCCGGAGGAACTGCTCGTGCCCGGCGACGCCCGGTTGCTGCGCCGGGCTGCCATGAACCTGATCGACAATGCCATCAAGTACAATCAACGCGGGGGCAGCGTCGTGATTAAGGCGGAGCGCGAGGGACGCACCGCTTTGCTCACATTTCGTAACACCGGCCCGGTCATTTCAGGCGCGGAACGCGACAAAATTTTTGAGCGGTTCTTTCGCAGCGATGGATCGCACAACAAAGAAACCAGTGGCCACGGTCTCGGGCTCAGCATTACGCGTGAAATCGCCCACGCCCATCAGGGCGAAGTCACACTCGCGCGGTCCGATTCCGAGTGGACAGAATTCTGGTTCCGTCTGCCCATTGCGAGCAACGGCGCCAGCCCGCGCTCGCCCGACAACTCAGTGCCCTCGGGTCACGCCGAGGGTCCGTAAACTAGGAGCTTCATCGTCTTGGGCACCATCTTGGGCCAAGCCGGTTTCGCTCCCGGCGCGGGGGATGTCGGCGGCTCAAATTGCGCGCTTGGGA
>JBDUAE010000487.1:0-1935 GCA_040004805.1 Chthoniobacterales bacterium
GCAGATCAGCACTCGTCGGCCCTTTGTTGCTCGCGCCGGACGCGACGGTGGCGAAGTCGGCAGCCGATGGCCGGGGCCAGAAGTATTTCGGGCTGGTAAATTTTTGCGCCAGCAAATCAGAGCCGATCAACTTTCCCTTCGTGGTTAGACGCGAACCGTTTGCCTGTTTTGGAAAAGCAAACTGCGCGAAGCCGGTGAGGGCGATCGGATAGAGGATTCCCGTGAGCACGGTCAGCACGAGATAGATGCGGAGCGACTGAATGATGGTTTTCATGATTATTCCTTTGGTGGCGGGAGTGGGTTCGGGATGAACCAGGTCCAGAAGGGATATTCCGTTTCCGGCGCTGGGAGGGCGCGTTGCCTCGTCGACGGACTAGTTCTTCGCTCTGGGAATTTGCCGGATTCGGTGGGCTCCAGGGAAATTGAGACAATTATGAAGGTGATGGTTCTCATTGGTTAGGCGAGGTGGAGGGTGACGAGCGCGAGATCGAGAAGCTTAATTCCGACGAACGGCGCGATCAGGCCGCCGACGCCGTAGAGCAGGAGATTGCGCACGAGAATCTGTGCGGCGCCGACCGCGCGATATTTTACCCCCACGAGGGCGAGCGGAATGAGTGCGATGATGATGAGCGCATTGAAAATAACCGCGCTGAGGATTGCGCTCTCCGGCGAATGCAGTCGCATAATGTTGAGCGCAGAGAGCGGGCCGGCAGAAGCGCCCGGCGCGAGGTAAAGCGCACCAAACATCGCCGGCAGGATGGCGAAGTATTTTGCCACGTCGTTCGCGATCGAGAAGGTCGTTAGGGCGCCGCGCGTCATGAGTAACTGTTTCCCGATCTCGACGATCTGGATCAGCTTGGTCGGGTTCGAATCGAGGTCGACCATGTTGCCGGCTTCCCGCGCGGCCTGCGTACCGGTGTTCATCGCCACGCCGACATCGGCTTGCGCCAACGCAGGCGCGTCGTTCGTCCCGTCGCCGGTCATGGCCACGAGTCGTCCTTCCGCTTGTTCGCTTCGGATACGGGCCAGTTTGTCCTCGGGCGTGGCCTCGGCCATGAAATCATCCACACCGGCCTCCGCCGCGATCGCGCCGGCGGTGAGCGGGTTGTCGCCAGTGATCATGACCGTGCGAATGCCCATCTTCCGCAGCTGCGCGAAACGTTCTTTGATTCCGCCCTTGACCACATCCTTCAGTTCGATCACGCCCAGCGTGACCGCGTCGGCGGCGACGACCAGCGGGGTGCCGCCGCACCGCGCAACCTCCTCAACCGCCTTCGTCACGGCCTGCGGAAAATTGCCGCCTAACGACTCCACGAACGCGCGAATGGAATCGGCCGCGCCTTTGCGGACATGGCTTGCTGCCTGAGTTCCGGTCGCCTCGAGATCAACCCCGCTCATCCGCGTCTGGGCCGTGAATGGGACGAAGGTGGCGTGGAGCTCATGCATCTCCCGCGCGCGCAGGCCAAATTTCTCCTTGGCGAGCACGACTACAGACCGGCCCTCGGGAGTTTCGTCGGCTAACGAGGCGAGCTGCGCTGCCATCGCCAGGTCTCTTTCCCCGCAGTTGGGCGCGGCATGAAACGCGACTGCCATGCGATTGCCGAGCGTGATCGTGCCGGTCTTGTCGAGCAGGAGCACGTCGATGTCGCCCGCCGCTTCGACCGCGCGTCCGCTAGTCGCGAGAACATTATGTCGAACTAGTCTGTCGATCCCGCTGATCCCGATCGCGCTGAGCAAACCACCGATCGTGGTCGGAATGAGGCAGACGAGCAGAGAGACCAGCACCGGGATGCCGACGTTGACCGCGTTCGTTTGGCCGGCCGCGCGCTCGCTGTAATGGGCGAAGGCCGGGAGAGTGAAGACCGCGAGAATAAACAGCGCGGTCAGACTAACGAGCAGAATACTGAGCGCGATTTCGTTCGGCGTTTTCTGCCG
>JBDUAE010000488.1:0-1933 GCA_040004805.1 Chthoniobacterales bacterium
GTAAACCAAAGCCAGAGGCTGATCTGAAGATTGAAGCCACTCATGTGTACGACCGTGATCGCGCTGGTCGCGACCGCGCCGAGGAGGACAACGAACATGACCGGGCTGCGCCATTGCACGCGCGGGTCAAGCTTCTTGAACGACTCGCCGATGGCGGGTCCGATCAGCGCGGGATCGAAGATGGAAGTTTTGGCTCTGGCGTTCATAAATTAAAACGTCCTCCCGGATTGCATGAGGAAGTGCTCGATGACCGGGCCTAACGAGAGGACCGGGAAGAAAGTGAGCGCGCCGACGATTAGGACGACAGCGATGAGCAGAATGGTGAAGACTGGGCCGTTGGTCGGAAATGTCCCGCTCGAAGGCGGCGCTGCTTTCTTGCGCGCAAGGCTGCCGGCGATGGCCAGCACTGGGACGATGATGGCGAAGCGACCGACGAACATATTGAGCGCGAGCATGTAATTGAACCAGCCGGTATTGGCGTTGAGGCCGGCGAAGGCGCTGCCGTTGTTCGCCGCCGCGGAGGTGAAGACGTAAACAACTTCGCTCAGGCCATGCGGTCCGGCGTTGTTCAGGCTATTGAGCGCAGCGGGATACATCGTGGTGAGCGCACTGCCGATGAGGATGAACGCTGCGGGCGCGAGCACTGCGACGACCGCCCAGCTGATCTCGCGTGCTTCGATTTTCTTGCCCAGATACTCCGGCGTGCGCCCGACCATCAGCCCCGCGATGAAGACGGTGAGAAGGACGAACATGAGCATGCCGTAGAAGCCGGCGCCGACCCCGCCGAAGACGATTTCGCCCAGCATCATGTTGACGAACGGGACCAATCCGCCGAGCGGCGAAAGCGAGTCGTGCATCGTATTGACCGCGCCGCAGGAAGCGTCGGTCGTGACGGTAGCGAAGAGCGCGGAGTTGAATTGCCCGAAGCGCACTTCTTTGCCTTCCATCGAAGCGGTCGTTAGGCCGAGCGCGGGGTTTGGTTGTAACTCCGCCCACCAGAGTGTCGCGAAGCCGGCGAGAAAGAGCGCGAACATCGCCGCCCAGATGGCCCAGCCCTGGCGGCGATCGCCCGTCATCAGGCCGAACATGTAAACCAGCCCGGAGCCGAGCCAGAAGATGACGAAGACCTCGAGGAAGTTCGTTAGCGGCGTCGGATTCTCGAAAGGATGCGCGCTATTCTGGCCGAAGAAACCGCCGCCGTTGGTGCCGAGCTGTTTGATCGCAACCTGCGACGCGGCCGGTCCGAGCGGGATCACCTGCGCCGCGCCTTCCACCGTCGTCGCGGTCGGATAACCGGCGAACGTTTGCACCACGCCCTGTTGCATCAGCACCACCGCGAGCAGGATCGAGAGCGGGAGCAGGATGTAGAGCGTGCAACGCGTGAGATCGGCCCAGAAATTCCCGATGCTGCCCACCTGTTTACGCAAAATCCCGCGCATGAGCGCGACCGCGATCGCCACGCCCGTAGCCGCGCTGACGAAATTGTGCACCGCCAGGCCGATCATTTGGGTGCCGTAACTCACCGTATTCTCGCCGGAATAGGCCTGCCAATTCGTATTCGTCATGAAGCTGACGGCAGTGTTGAGCGCGAGTGCGAAGGGAACGTTCGGGAGATGCTGAGGATTCAACGGCAGCCATTGCTGCGTCATTTCCAGCGCGAGCAAGAAGATCCCGCCCACGATATTGAAGACCAGCATTGCGATCGCGTAGGCGCCCCACGACATCTCCTGCGCCGGCTCGATCCCGGAGAGTTTGTAGATGACACGCTCGATCGGGCCGAGCGCACCGGAGAGGAAATGCCGCTCGCCGGCGAAGACGCGCGCCATGAATTTTCCCAGCGGCGGCGTGATCGCCACGAGGCCGCCAATGAAAAGTGCGAGCTGTATCCAATCCCGTCCGTGCATGGGACGAGCCTGCGACCTTCCGTTAGGGC
>JBDUAE010000489.1:0-1931 GCA_040004805.1 Chthoniobacterales bacterium
ATGTCGTTAGGCATCGTCGCCTTCATCTACATCGGCTGGATGTTTGGCCATCTCGGGTTTCTCGCCAATTCTCTCAACGCCTACGGTTATCTTTGCTTCCTTATCTTCGCCACGGAAGTGAGCGACGTCGCCGCGTTCACTTTTGGTCGGCTGTTTGGACGGCATCCGTTGCGCGATCAGATCAGCCCGAAAAAAACCTGGGAAGGAGCGCTCGGGGCGCTCTCGGTTTCCTTGTCGTTGCCGTGGCTCTTGCGCTTTTCGCTCCCGGAATTCGGGACGCGCGAACTGATTCTCTCTGGCTTGATCGTCGGCATCGGTGGGCAGTTGGGCGACCTCTCGATTAGCGTGATCAAACGCGACATCGGCACGAAAGACATGGGCGCTTCCATCCCGGGCCATGGCGGCATTCTCGATCGGATTGATAGCCTGATCTATGTCGCGCCGCTTTTCCTGCACATGGTCGGCTATTATCATGGCCTGCGATGAAGAACCGCTGGCGCTACACCCCCGCGACCGATCTCGACCAGACCATGCTCGAGCGCTTGCGGAATTTTCCTCGCCAACCGGACATGCTCGTCTATGGCCTGCGCTCGTTCGTGGCGCTGGTGATTCGCGCGGCCCTGCGGGTTTATCATCGCTTCGAAATCGTCGGGATCGAAAACGTGCGCCGCGAGGGGTCGTTCGTGATGGTCGCGAATCATGCCAGTCATCTCGACACGGTTTGCCTGCTCGCCGCGCTGCCTTTTCGGCGACTGCATCGCGCTTTTCCGGCTGCTGCTGCCGACTATTTTTTCAAGAGTGTGCCACGCACCTGGATTGCCTCGATCGTGGTTAACGCGCTGCCGTTTGCCCGCAGCGCACAAGTGCGGCAGAGCCTTGTCATCTGTCGGGAATTGCTCGCCAATCGCGGCAACGTCCTGATTATTTTTCCGGAAGGAACGCGTTCGATCACGGGCGCGATTCAGGAATTTAAGCCGGGCATCGGTGCGCTCGTCGCGGGTCGCGATATTGACGTTTTGCCCTGCTATGTGGAGGGCGCATTCGCGGCCTGGCCGAAGGGGCGCAACCTCCCGCGTCCGAAAAAAGTGCGGTTGATTATTGGCGCTCCGCGCAACTTCGCCGCGCGCTCCGACGACAAAACAAATATCTCCGCTATCGCGTCGGAGCTGCGGACTGCGGTAATAGAGCTGGGACAAACCCATGACCGCAGCCGATCACAAAATGCAGAGCTTCGACGGCACGGAGCTGTTTTACCGCTCGTGGATTCCGGAAAAGCCGACGGATAGAGCGCTGCTGCTTTTTCATCGCGGACACGAACATTCCGGTCGGTGGGATGAGTTGGTGCGCCTCCTTGGCCTCGACGACGTCGCGATTTTTGCCTGGGACGCTCGCGGTCATGGACATTCGCCCGGCCCGCGCGGCGGCGCGGAAAATTTCGCTGTCACGATCAAGGATGTGGAAGCCTTCGTCCGTCACGTCGCGCTCGAGCATGGTTTCGCGCTGGAAAATATCATCGTGCTCGCGCACAGCATGGGCGCGGTCAGCGTCGCCGGCTGGGTACACGATTACGCGCCGCCCATTCGCGCGATGATTCTCGCGACCGCGGCATTTAAGATTCGGCTTTACGTTCCACTCGCTCTCCCGGCCTTGCGGCTGAAAGAGAAATTCCTCGGTCCGGGCCACGTCCAGAGCTACGTGAAATCGCGCATGCTCACGCATGATGCTGAGCAGGCCGCCAAGTATGACGCCGATCCGCTAATCTTCCGCGGCATCCCGATCAACGTCCTGCTCGATGTCGCCGCCACCTCGCAGCGTCTGCTGGCCGATGCGGGCGCGATTAATTTGCCGACACTGATGATCGGCGCGGGCTCGGATTGGGTCGTTAGTCTGAAAGCGCAGCGCGAGTTTTTCAATGGCCTCTCCTCGCCGGT
>JBDUAE010000490.1:0-1931 GCA_040004805.1 Chthoniobacterales bacterium
TGGATCCACAGGCTTGCCTCGCGCTTGAGAGCGCGTCGATGATTAGCAGCGCGCATCCCCGCTGACGAGCCAATTAGTGCTCACGCAGGACGTGCTCACGCTTCTACCTTGTGCCTGTCGCAAACACCGTCTGGAAATGCGGACTCTCTTTTTCCCGTGAAACCACCGTGACCTCGATCTTCTTGAAGCCCGCTTCCTCCAGCCATTGATGCAATTGCACTTCGCTGAAGCCTAACCAGTGGTCGGCATACAGCTCCCGCGCGCGTTCGAAGCGGTGGCTCAGCAGATCGAGAATCACCAGGCGCCCGCCCCGGCGCAGAATGCGGTGCGCTCCGGAAACGGCGCGCTCGGGATGGAGCGCGTGATGCAAGGCCTGGCTCAAAATCGCGAGATCAATCGACTCTTTCGCGATCGGCGGATCTTCGATGTCGCCCAGGCGATATTCCAGATTGCCGAAGCCGTGCCGCTGCGCGAGAGCGGAACCGAATTCCACCATTTTCGGCGAATTATCGACCGCGATCACCTTCGTCGCCGTCTTGGCCAGGAGCTGCGATAGCGTCCCCTCGCCCGCGCCCAAATCGGCCACAGTTTGCGCGGGCAGCAACGTAATCAGCGTGTGCGCGAGCGCCTGCCAGGAACGCCCGGGCACATAGCTGCGCCCGAACTTCCCCGCCAGCTCGTCAAAATACGAGCGCGCCTTATCCTGCCGCTTCCGCAACGCCACCTTCAGCGCGGTGCGGTCGTGCGCGGTTTCCGGCATTTCCTGCGCCAGCGTTCTTGTCAGCTCGCTCACCTTTTTCCGAGTCGCGCTCTCCCCTTCGCTCGGGGCGAGTGCATAATAAACGTTCTTCCCGGCGCGCCGGTCGAGGACCACACCCGCCCGTTTTAGCTGGGCGAGGTGACTCGAAATGCGTGATTGCCCCATCCCCATGATGTCCTGCAATTCCGCGACCGAGAGCTCCTCCTGCTCGAGCAGCAGGATCAGGCGCAACCGGGTCGGGTCGGCGAGCAAACGTAGGAAATTAATCGTTGACGCCATCGGGTGTCGCCACGATACATCTACGCATCATGATTGGTCAATATGATCGTCGTGACGCTTCGCTTCTCACCTCACGCATAACCCCTCACTCATCTTTTCATAATGCTCCGCCGTTTCATTTTCTCTTCCGAATCCGTCGGTGAAGGTCATCCGGATAAAGTCTGCGACACCATTTCCGACGCCGTCCTCGACGAGTGTCTGAAGGTCGACAAAAAGAGTCGCGTCGCCTGCGAAACATACGCGAAGAGCAATGTCGTCATCGTCGGCGGCGAGATTACCACCAAGGCTAACCTCGATTACGTCGAGATCGTGCGCGATGCCGTGCGCGAGATCGGATATACACACGACGACGACGTTTTTCACGCCGATAAAGTTTTCGTACAGAACATCATTACCTGTCAATCAGCCGACATCGCGCAAGGCGTCGACGCCAAGAAAGCCAAAGGCAAAAGCTCGTCCGAGCAAGGAGCTGGCGACCAGGGTTTGATGTTTGGTTTCGCTTGTGACGACACCGAAGAATTAATGCCAGCGCCGATCATGTTCGCGCATCGTCTCGGCCGTGAGCTCACTCGCATTCGCAAAAGCGGCAAGGCCGATTGGCTCCGCCCGGATGCGAAGTCGCAAGTGTCGGTTATTTACGAAAACGGGAAGCCGATTGGCCTGTCCAACGTCGTCATCTCCACACAGCACACTGAGGAAAAGGATCACAAGGAGATCGAGAAATTCTGCGTCGAGAAAGTCATTCGCAAAGTCCTCCCGAAATCGATGGTGAACGGCAAAACGCAGTTCCTGATCAATCCGACGGGACGTTTCGTCATCGGCGGACCGCAAGGCGATACCGGCCTAACGGGTCGTAAAATTATCGTGGACAGCTACGGCGGCTGGGGTCGTC
>JBDUAE010000116.1:0-6386 GCA_040004805.1 Chthoniobacterales bacterium
TGCCGGGCGATCTGAAGGTTTGCTACTTCGTCAATTCCGGCTCGGAGGCGAACGACCTCGCGCTCCTGATGGCGCGGGCTTACACCGGCAATTACGACATGATCGCATTGCGCAACGCCTATCACGGCGGCAACGCCTCCGGGATGGGCCTGACTGCGCATCACACCTGGAAGTTCAACGTCCCACACAGCTTCGGTGTGCATCATTCGATCACGCCGGATCCGTATCGCGGCGCTTGGGGTCGCGACGATGCTGACGCCGGCAAAAAATACGCGGCCGATGTGAAGAGCTTGTTAGACTATGCCACCCCTGGGCAGGTCGCCGGGTTCATCGCCGAGTCGATTCAGGGCGTGGGTGGCTGCATCGTCTTCCCCGATGGATATCTGAAGCATGCCTACGAACACATCCGCGCGGCCGGCGGTGTTTGCATCGCGGATGAAGTGCAGACCGGCTTTGGCCGCTTGGGCTCGCATTATTGGGGCTTTGAAACGCAGGGCGTCCTACCCGACATCGTTTGCATGGCCAAGAGTATCGGCAACGGCGCTCCGCTCGGCGCAGTCGTTACCACACCAAAGATCGCGACCGCGCTCGCGCAGCGAGTGCATTTCAATACGTTCGGAGGCAACCCCGTGGTTTGCGCCCAAGGCATGGCCGTACTCGATATTATCGAGCGCGAAAAATTGCAGGAAAACTCGGGCAACATCGGAAATCACCTGTTAGGCGGATTGAAGCGTTTGCAAGAAAAGCACAACGTCATCGGTGACGTCCGCGGCAAGGGCTTGCTCCTCGGGATCGAGCTGGTAAAAGATCGCGTCTCGAAAGAGCCAGCAAAGGCCGAGTGCGCGCAGGTGTTGGAGACCTGCAAGGAGATGGGGCTGCTTCTCGGCAAAGGTGGATTGCATGGCCAGACCATCCGTTTCTCGCCGCCGATGTGCGTCACGAAGGCGGACGCCGATTTCCTCCTCGAGGTTTTGGACCAAGCGTTCGCTTCTCTCTAGAACTTCCGGGTCTGCGGGCAACAAACTTGCTCTAGAAGGGGCTGCACCTATGAGGATTGCGCTCCGTACGAACTTGGACAGCGCCTGGCAATTTCACGCGCCCGCGGAAATGTCGCCCCGGTTCGAGGGCTATTATCGACGCGCGGTGGAGCGCTTTTCTGCACGCCCGGCGGGTGACACGGGGAAGACGCCGCTGATTGTTCCGAAGCTCGGCAGTCGGGTGATCATTAACGATCGAGAATTTGCCGACACCGCACAGATGCCGCCGGCTTACCGGCTGTTCTACGAGGAAATCCTGGCAAAGGCGTTGCCGCTCGATCGCGCCATCTACTTGGTTGCGCGAACCGAACACGCAAATTTCATCAAGCGCACGATCTCGCTCCTGGTGATCGCGGCGGGAGTGGCCGCAGCGATCGTTTATCTCTGGGAGCACGGCTACTATGCGTGAGCGATTAAACGCAATCCCCTCGCTCCGGACAAAACGCTAACCCGCCGGGCGACCCTCACACTTCGGCTCCGTCTAGGCGACAGGTTTTCCAAAGTGTGAGGAATCGACTTGGCGTCTTTGCGTTTACGGGGGCAGAGTCGCGCCCGAGCGGGTTTTCACGAACCCGACATCGGACGAATTGATCGAGCCATTGACGATGACGTCAGCCTGGAAGGTTGACCCTGTGACCGGGGTGCCGGAAACGCTCTTTACAAAGGCGATATCACTAGAGGTGACGGATCCATTCCCGTTAACGTCTCCAGCGAGGAAGCCAATCTGCAGGCCGGTGCTGCTCAAGGTGCCGCCGCCCGGAGAGGTCACGTTATTTAGCGTAAGCGTGACTGTTTGCTGATCGGTCACGCCAGTCAGCGGGATGGTCATATCGCTGCCGCTAAAGGAGACGGAGCCGACCGCGCCGCTACCCGTGAGGCTGGCACTACCGCCATCCACCGGACGGTCGAAGTGGACCACAATCATATAATCCCGGGCCGCACCGCTGCCTGCTCCGAGGCGAGGTTCGATCCCGCGGCCGCCGAGCGGCAGATTGATGCCGAAAGTACCCGCCGCTCCGTGAGTCATGATCGACTCCGCGCTGACGGCGGCCGGTGCCTGGACCCCCGTGCAGGGATTGGGCAAGAGGACATTCGTGACCGCAATATCATCGAGGTAGAAGCCGGCAAATTCCGCCGAGGAATCCGAGATCATCCGCCAGCGGAACTTGATCGTATCGCCAGCGGTTAAGCCCGTCAGGAAATGGCAGCGCCGGCCGTAAGCCGTGAGCGCACCAGTGACCCAGTTAGTGCATGAGGTCCCGCTTCCCACCGGGCCCGTGATTACTTGCGTGGTGATCGGGTCACCGCAGGCGTTGGCTGGGGGCGATCCCGTGCAGGTCAAGGCGGACCAATCGGTAATCACGTCCGTGGTTAAACAACCACTCGCGGGCAGGTTGGTGGGAACCGGGACCGACGTCCAGGCGCCGGCGTTGCGGGAGTATTCGACCGCGATTCCATCCCAACCCTGCTCGAGCTGGTGCCGTTCCCAGTAGGTCAGGTTTATCGTGGTCCCTCCAACGGTGAGGGTGGGTGTTTCTGCGGTCGAGCAAGCATTGCTCGCGTAGAGCGCACTGGCTCCCGGACCCGCGGTCCGATAAGCGTAGGAACCGCCGGGAGTATGGTTAGCCCCAGCATCGTCGCTTGTTTTTACAAATCGCCAGACTTGTCCGCTGCCGTTTGAGTTTAACTGCAGGAAAGCCGTAGCGTCCCCACCGCCATCGGTATAGGTCCCCGGGTTAGCCTGGGTGCCCACACCGTAAGCGGTCCCAGCTACGACGACACTATTCGTGTCTTCGTTGCCTCCGCCGCAAGGTCCGCCGTTACCGGTGGTATTATCTTCCGCGCGCACCACATAGTAATAGGTATTGCCACTAGTGAGGTTGTTGGAATCGACGTAGGAACTCGGTCCAGGGACGCAGGTGGCGATCCGATTCGCCGCACTGGGCACGACGTCAGGGACAGTGCCCCGATAAATGTTGTAGCGCAGATTAGTGCTGAGCGGGCAATTGGTCGTAGCCGGAGTCCAACTAATCGAGACTCCGCAACTTGCGCCGTTCGTGCTCGTGGCGCTGGTCGCGCCGGCAAAGGTTGGCTTCAGACTGCAGTTTCCGGTAGCGGTCGCCGACGCGGTGCCGCTCCGAACGAGCGCCTGACAACGGCCCGCACCGTCCGCGGCCGCGATTACGCGATAGGTATAGGTCACGCCGCCTTGCACGGTGGTATCGACAAAATTAGTCGACGCACCCGAGACAAAGTCAACGGGCCGGTAGAGACCTTCGCTGCCTGGAGCGCCGACGGCGCGTTCGACTGCGTAGCTGCCCGGCATCGGCGCGATGCCTGTCCAGGTGACGGTTACTTGATTGTTGCCAGTAGCCGACGCGCTCCCGATGGTCGGCGCACTGATTGGCCGGCTAGTGCAGGTTGCGGCCTGGCACTGGCCTATGCCACTGCCGGCCGGGAAACGACTCGAGGCGACCTGGGTCTTCCAGTTGCCGTTCCCACTGTTCCCGGTGGCGTAGAATTCATTCACGTACCAGAAGGTGCAATCGTCCGACGGGTCCATCACCATGCTAGTGTAATCGCCCCAGCGGCCCGGGGTGTTAGCTCCGTTGGTTACGTTGCGCGTGCCGGTCACGATCGTTGCTTCGGGCACAGTCATAGTGCCCAGCGGATCATCCTTGGCGCGGCCGGTATAGCGGACGGAATGGTTTTCGGTCCCGTTCGTTTTTCCTGTGGTGCTGTAGCCGACGAGGATATTTTCCGCGCCGTCCATGCTCAGGGAAGGCATCCAGCGCGAACGACCGTTTGCTACGTCTGCGACCGATCCTTGTTGATAAGTGCACGGATAGGAAGAACAGACGGCATCGATTTGACCGGAAATGCGAAAATCATACCAGCGGACGGCAGAAAGCACGCCCGTGATGCCGGGGTCGACCGAGTGCGAAACGACGAGTGATTCGTGATCGACAAAATTGCGATAGGCGACCCGGAACATGAGCCGATCGGCGAGGGAATCGATCGTCGCGGTCGACCCGGGCTGCGGGATGCAGTTACCGCCGTTACAAGCGGCGGAGGAAGGCGCGATCGGCATGGTTCCTTGCAGCGTTCGAACGGTGTTCGCCGGCGTGGCGAAATCCACCTTCATGCGATAGAGGAACATGCTGCTACCGTGGAGTGAGAGGAAGATTCCGGGCGCGCCTCCTGGAGGCGGAGTGTTCCCGTCGATGTCGGCTGGCATGTGGCCGCCTTCGGTGGGATCGACGATCACCTGCCACGTGGCGGCGGGATCTCCGGCGAGCATCTTCGTTCGATCCATCGCGCCGAAGGAACCGCCGACGTAGGAACCGCCGGAAGCCGAGGTGAACTGATGGAACATGACATAGTAAGCGTCCGTCCAAACGCCATAGTGTGGATAGTCGCCGAAGTTGTTGCTCGGGACCGCGAAAGCGTAACGATAATAGGTGCCGGAGGCGTCCGCAGTGGTGGAGATAGCGACACACTGGTTATAGGGCGATGCCGACGTGAACTGCGTGATCACCCAGCGCTGCGCGATTTTATCGAAGAGCACCACCGGGTCGCCATCGTTTCGCGCGGCACAGTTGCCACCGGCGAATCCGGTCCAGAGGGTGTTGATATTGCTCGGCCCAACCAGGGAGGTCACGGTATTGTTCGCGCGATTCAGGGTCCAGACTTGATAGCGGGTGTTGACTGTCTCGACGTATTGATCGTTACCGACGGAGCCATTGTTATCCGGCGGATAACTGCCGGCACCGATCATGCCGGCAAAATTGAAGCCGATGCTCGGAGCGGCGATGCCCGGCCCGCGGGTAGCGCTGTCGCCCGACGGAACTACTTGAGTCACTGGATCGCGCTCGTCGGACCGCGGGATGCGCCAGGCCGGCAGTGGATATTCTTCACGCTCGTTGACGCCACCGCCCACTGCGCTCTCCGGCAACGAAGTGGCCATTTCTCGCAAGGGTTTCGAGACGTCAAAGCCGGAGGAGACCACGGTGTAAACGGTCTGGCCTGCTGAGTTCTGCGATTCCGTCACGGTAGGCGTGGGCCCGGATTGATCTTTCCCGCTCCCACCCGTTCCACCACCGACTCGGATTTTAGCAGCCCGGGAACGTGGGTTTACCGTGACTTTTGCGGCGGTGGCGCGTCGGTTGGACTTACGGTCTTCCTTCTTTTTCGAGCTCTTCGCGGGCGCTGCTTTACTCGCGGGCGCTGCATTTTCCTCCATTCCTGGAATGGGCCGGCCGAAACCAGTGAAAGCCGACGCCATTAGAAAAATGGCAAAGACGCCGAGGGTGGCGGCGAGAAGTAGACGAGGGTGAGCGAAGGCGGAGAGTTTGGATTTTATTTTCATGTGGGTGACGGCCATTCGCGCGAGATGTCGAAGGGCGAGTGGGTGCTCGTATCAATAAGGAAAGGAACCTGCAACCAAATACTTAAATGCCGCAAAACGCTTAGCAGCTCCGTGGCGCGGCGGCACCTGCCAGAAATCTTTACTCGGCGAGCGACAATTTCGCTAGGCCGGCCGCTTCCAGTAGCTGATTTAGGGCGGGAAGATCTTGCGTCAGAAATATCCTCCAGCGCTCCTGAGCCCGCGTCGCTTCCTGTAACACTTCCGGCACCGCCGCCGCCACGCGCGGGGTCGGCCCTGCATCGACTCCCTGTAAGGTGCCGAAAAGGTTTTCCAGATGGCCCAGTGCTTCAAGCCGGAACGGTGCGTAGGACGGCGCGTTTTTCGCGCCGAACTCCCGCAACTTCTTTTGAAAAGCGGTCAGGAGGTCTTGCGCTGGTTTCCCTTCGGCCGCCTCTTTCGCCTTCGCGATTTTCTCGCTCGCCACGGTCAGCTCCTTATCGATCGCGATCAGCGCCGGGCGCGCTTCGTAGAGTTTTCTGGAAAGGTCGAATTGAGCCGCCAAGTCCGCGTCGGCTGCCTTTACCCGTGGATCCATTTTTACCTGCAGCGGTTGTTTGAACTTTTCCGCCCCTACCGTCAGCACCACCGAATATTCGCCCGGCGCCGCCCACATCCCGGACGATTCCGGTGCGGTCTGATGGGGAACGGCAGCGATGGGATATTCTGGTTCCACGCCAGGTATCGGTTCGTAATGGATGTCCCAAAAGAGGCGATGTAAACCTTGCTTGGCTGACAAAGCTTGCGGCGGACGCAGCCAATACATCGGCACCTTGACCTTGGCGGGATCGGGCGCAGCCACAGGATCCGCGCTCGAATAGCGGCGCACGATCTGGCCCTGGCGATCCTGAATTTCCAAGGTCACTGGTCCGCTCGCGTCGTCCGCGAGTTGATAATCAATCATCGCGCCCTCCGGTGGGTTC
>JBDUAE010000491.1:0-1924 GCA_040004805.1 Chthoniobacterales bacterium
AGCCTGACGAGCTACCAGACTGCTCCACCCCGCGTCTTGAGATCGGTAGTATGACGCACTCCTCCTGTGGCGCAACTGCATTAATTTCTCTGCCGGCGGCTTGCGTTTTGAGCGCTTCGGGATTGTCGTGAAAAATGAATTCAGGTCGCTCCGGAGGGGAAATTCTCGTGGGGACGGCGAGCTGGTCCGATCCCGGATTCGTCGAGCGGTGGTATCCGAAAGGAATGCCCGCGGGTGAGCGTCTGGACTGGTATGCGCAGCATTTTCAGATGGTGGAAGTGAACTCGACCTTTTACGCAGTGCCGGCGGCGCGAATGGTGGAACGCTGGTGCCGGAGCACGCCGGATGGTTTTGTGTTCGACGTTAAACTGCACCAACTGCTTTCGCGCCACACCACGGCGATGAAGTTGTTGCCGCCGGCGTTGCGGCAGCGCGCGGAAGCGGACACGAGGGGGAACGTGCGGCTGACTCCGGAGATCCAGGATGCGATCACGCACGAGATTCTTCGGAGCGTGGAACCGCTCCGCGGTGCGGGAAAATTCGGTGCGTTTCTCTTGCAGCTCTCACCGGCCTTTTCGCCGCGCAAACATGAACTCGATGAGCTCGCGCCCTTGCTCGATCTGCTCGCGGATTATCGGGTCGCGATTGAATTTCGGAATCGGAATTGGGCGGAAGGCGAGAACTTGGCGGAGATGAAGGCGTTCCTGCGCGCGCGCTCCGCCACGCTCGTCTCGGTTGACGCCCCGGCGGAAGACCATTTCACGATCATGCCGGCGCAACTCGACGAGATCACGAGTCCCGCGATTGCCTATTTGCGGCTACACGGGCGCGATGCGCATGCCTACAAGACGGGCAAGACCGTGGCAGCGCGGTTTAATTACGACTATAGCGACGACGAAATCAGCGAGATCGCGGGGCGCGTTCGCGCTTTGGCAAGCGCCGCGAAACAGGTCCACGTCGTGTTTAATAATAATGCGCTCGATTATGCGCCGCACGCCGCGCTTCGTCTGCGCGCCTCCTTGCGACAAATCGCACGGGCCCCGGCGCGGCAGCCTGAACTCTTTTGAGCGCGCCGCGTTCTTGAATACGTTGCTGGAACTTCATGCCTAAATATTTAGTCATCAGCACGAGCGGGAATCCTGAGAGCAAGAGCCGGCGGATGGGTCGGTTGGCGTTGACGTGTTTGCAAAAACTCGAGGTCAATCCCGAGTGGATCGATCTGCGCGAAATGCAGCTGCCGCTGTGCGACGCCGATGCCTGTTACGGCTCGGAGGGCGCGCAGACTTTGAATAAAGCGATCAAGGCGGCCGACGGGATCATCGTGGCCGCGCCAGTTTACAATTTCGACGTTAGCGCGTCGGCTAAAAATATGATCGAGCTGACGGGCAGGGCATGGGAGGACAAAGTGGTGGCGTTTCTCTGCGCAGCGGGCGGGATGAGCAGTTACATGTCGGTCATGGCCTACGCGAACAGCCTGATGCTGGATTTCCGGAGCGTGATCGTGCCGCGCTTCGTTTATGCGACGGGAAATGTTTTCGATGGCGACACTCTTTTGGATGCAAAAGTGGGGGAGCGGATCGAGCAGGTGGCAGCGGAGCTGGTGCGTTTCACGAGCGCGCTCCGCGGTTAAGTGATCGGCTCGCGCCGGATGAGATGAAAGGACATCTTTACAGAATCGAAGGCGTTTCGTATCGGAACGACGCCACCGCAATGCGAAAATTAGCCGACAGCGCCGCCCTTTTTTTCGCGGGTGATTTTGTAGGGAGCCCGGAGACCCACTGATGAATTTTTGGATTGGCACCTCCGGTTTCCAGTACGCGGAATGGAAGGGGACGTTCTACCCCGAGAAGTTGCCGACGGCGAAGATGCTCCCGTATTACGCGGAGCGCCTTTCGACCACGGAGATCAATTACAGTTTCCACCG
>JBDUAE010000492.1:0-1923 GCA_040004805.1 Chthoniobacterales bacterium
TATTTAACCGAACAGCCGTAGGGCCTCGTGCTCGCGTTGCTCACGGGCTTTCCCGCCATCGCTTCGTCGAGCGCCGTCTTGACGTAGTTCGTCGCCATTGCGAGGTCGGCTACGTTAGGAGTCGCTTTGCTGTCGATCGCGCCTTCGTAAATCACGTTACCGTCCGGATTGATGACGAACATATGCGGCGTGTTCTTGGCGCCGTACTCTTGTCCGACCTTGCCGGCGGCATCGAGCAGGAGCGTGGTGTGATTCATCTTCCAATCCGCCATCTGCTTGGTCGCCTGTTCGGGTGTGAGATTGCCTTCCTTGCCCACAGCCGAGGAATCGATCGACATCCAGACCACGCCTTTGCCGGCAAATTCTTCCTGCAGCTTTTGCATGTTCCCGCTCCCGTAATGCTTCTTCACAAACGGGCACTCGGGATTGAACCATTCGAGCACGATATATTTTCCTTTCGAGTCAGCCAAGGTGTGCGCTTTGCCTTTGGCATCGGGCAACGAGAAAGCGGGCGCAGCGGTTCCGACTTTGGGAGATTCGGCGGCGAAAAGAGTGGTCGCGACGACGGCGCTAAAGAGGGTCAGGATGAGTTTGGTTTTCATGAGTTAATTACTGCGTCGCTAGCGCGGCGCGATGGTTTCGAGTTGTGAGAGGACGATATTTTTCGTGAGCAATTCCGGGAGAATGATGGGCTCAGCCGTCTTCCCTGCCGGATACAAGACGTAAAGTGGGACACCGGGACGCCCGAATTGTTGCAACATTTTTGTGATCACGGGGTCGGCATTCGTCCAATCGGCCTTCAGTTTCACCACGCTGCGCTGCGTGAAAGCCTGCCGGACGGCGTCGGTCTCCAAGACGGTTCGTTCGTTAAATTTACACGTCACGCACCAGGCCGCGGTGAAATCGAGAAAGACGGCGTGGCCTTGGGCTAGCTCGGTCTCCAGTTTCTCCGGCGTGAAAGCCTGCCAGCCATCCGTCAACCCGCCGGCGTCCGTCACCAACTTCGTTGCCGCGAATTTCTCCCGGATCAAATAATGGCCGCCGCCGAAGACGAGAACGAGGATGAGAATGACCACCAGCGCGCGACTTCCAGTGGAAGCAGTCGGGACGAGAAACGCTCCCTTCATCCAGCACACGAGACCGATCACGAGGAGAAAGCACAGGGTCCAGGTCACGGCTTCCGGTCCGCGTTGCGCGCCGACGACATAAAGGAGGAAAACGAGCGTGGCCAGCATCGGAAATCCCATGAACTGCTTCAACCGCTCCATCCACGCCCCGGGCCGCGGGAGAAGTTTGACCCACGCGGGCTGAGCTGAAAGCAGGAGATAAGGGAAGCTCATACCGGCCGCGATCGCCGTGAACATGAGAAGGATAACCACATTCGATTGCGTGAGGGCAAAACCGACCGCCGCGCCCAGGACGGGAGCGGTGCAAGAAGTGCCCAGGACAGTGGCGAACAGACCCTGGAAAAATGAGGCGGCGTTTCCCTCACCGCCGCTCACATGCATGACCCCGCGTTGCGCGCTTTGCGGCAGCGTGAACTCGAAGACACCGAAAAGATTGAGCGCAAAAACAAAAACCACCACGCACATCGCAAGGACAAAATACGGATTGGTGAATTGCACCGCCCAACCGACCTGACTGCCAGCGTTCTTCAGGAAGATCAGCAACAACGCGAGCCCGACGAACCAAACGAAGATGCCGGCGACGAAGGCCAGACCGCTCATGAAAATGTGGCGGCGGCTCTTGCCCGCATAATTGATGAACCCGAAAATCTTGAGCGAGATCACCGGCAACACGCACGGCATCAGGTTCAAAATAAAGCCGCCGAGAAATCCGAGGAAAAGGAAACGCGCCAGGCCGCTCGTCCCGCCCACCGTTTTAGCCGACGCCTGCGCGGGCGACGGAATCGCCCCCGTCGCG
>JBDUAE010000117.1:0-6355 GCA_040004805.1 Chthoniobacterales bacterium
CGCGAAAGCGTCAGCGCCCTGCGCAAAGACGTCACCGCGAAATGCTACGGCGGCGATATCAGCCGCAAACGCAAGCTTCTGGAAAAGCAAAAAGAGGGAAAGAAGCGGATGAAGAGCATCGGCCGCATCAACATCCCGCAAGAAGCCTTCATCCAAGTGTTGAAGACGCAGTAGGGCGAGGTTGGCCTTGGCGCTGATCTAAAAGCGGTAGGAACTTCCGCTCATTCCTGGCCAGCTTTTCGCACTCTTGGGAATAACTTTCCGCCGCCTAATTTGTCCTTGAGTTAAAGAGGGAGATCGGCAGGCTTCGGGGCCGTGACACTTGCATGATCTTCGCCTCCACCAATGCGCAGGAAGGAAGCGCGACAGTGCGGGCGCTCAAAAAAATCTGCCGGCTCTATTGCCGTCCGGTTTTCGCCTTTGTCTGTCGCCACGAGATTCGGTACCTGTGCGCAACACTGCCCGCAGATTCGGAGTGATGGAAGATGGAACCACCTGGCATTTCCGATGCAGCCGCCAGATCGGATGAGCAGATGGTGGAATGTCCGGTTTGTGGAGCGGAGGCACAGGTCGCCGGCGGCTCCTGCTTGAGATGCCTGCTGCGCGCGGGATTGGAAGAGCCTGATGAGACAGACATCGCAGCCTTCGACGACGCGCTGAGCGAGATCGATATCCGCGATCCCGATTGGCGGCTGCACAACTATAAGATTCTGGAAGAGATCGGGCGCGGGGGGATGGGGAAGGTTTTGGAAGCCGTGGCGGAACCACTCGGGCGCTCCGTCGCGGTGAAGGTGCTGATAAATCCCCGCAAAGGGAGGCGGCGGTTCATCCGTGAGGCGCGCATCACCGGCCAATTGCAACACCCAAGCATCGTGCCGGTGCATGAGCTCGGCGTCGACGAGGCAGGTCACGCCTTCTACACCATGAAGCTGGTCCACGGAGTGACGCTGCGTCAGATCTTACAGGACCTTTCTACTCATAAGCCGGCCGCTCTGCGAAACTACTCGCTGCCGTCTCTGCTCACGGTGTTCCAAAAAACCTGCGATGCTGTCGCCTTTGCGCATGCGCAAACGGCTCCGATCATCCATCGCGACCTAAAGCCGGATAACATCATGGTGGGAAATTACGGCGAGGTGCTCGTAATGGACTGGGGAGCAGCCAAAATTCTGCGTGGAGAAGCATCATCCGATTTCGATGCGGAAGACTTTGATCCTACTGAAGAATGTCCTCCCGACGTCAGCATTGACGAGATCGCCTTTGCCACGTGGCCGGGGATGGCCATGGGCACACCGGGCTACATGGCGCCGGAGCAGGCTCGGGGAGAGGCTGCGGCTGCGGATGAACGCACCGACATTTACGCTCTCGGAGCCATTCTCTACTCGTTGCTCACCTTAGAAGCGCCGGTGGCATTGAGTACGAAGGAGGCACACGGCTTCAAGGACCAATCGATCACCGGGGACGAGGTGGCAGACCAGTTTGCGACGACTGTCGCCCCCCTTGTCAGCCGCCGCTCGAAGCGCTTACGGCTTGGTCATCTACCCGGCCGCACGGTGCCGGATTCTTTAGTGGCGGTAGTCCTAAAAGCAATGGCCCTCGATCCTGCCCGCCGTTACGCGAACGTGTTAGACCTCCAGGCGGACGTGGCCGCGTATCAAAGAGGTTTCTCGACTGAGGCGGAACAGGCTGGTGCTTGGAAAAAACTCAGGCTGCTCGTGGCCCGGAACAAAACCCTCTTTGCGGCTTTGGCCATGACGTTCGGCATTCTCCTCCTGGCGACGACCGTAAGTCTCCGTGAACGCGGGGTGGCGCTGAAGAGCAATAAGGAACTGCAACAGACGTTACAACGCGCGAGCCTGGCCGACCATGAGGCTGCGCGGCAGCACTTCCGCACCGGGGCGTGGCGGGAGGGCGTTGCCCTTTTAGGGCGAGCCCTTGCTTTCTGGCCAGAGAATCGAGCAGCCGCAACTTACCTTTTGAGTGCTATCCAGTTCGGTCGTGGCGATAGGGATAGATTGCCTATCTTCGGCGTTCACCAGAACGCAGGAATGAGGGAGGGCGCCTTCAGTCCGGATGGCCGATACTTCGCCACGGCGAGCCAGGATCAAACGACCTGTGTCTGGGACGCCGCCACGGGTGCCCAGGTGGGCAGGACATTGCATCACGCGGGGCCATGCTGCATACCTTGTTTCAGCCCGGACAGCAGAGCATTGCTCACTACGGGAGAAGATGGGGTTGCCATGCTCTGGAATTTCCGAACAGGCGAGCTCCTAATCCCGCCGATGCGGCATGGCCGGCCCGATCTAGATCCTCTAGCCATCGTCACGAGCGGCGCTTTCAGTCCGGACGGAAAACAAATTGTTACTGGTTCGCTTGATCACACCGCACGGGTCTGGGATGCAGCCTCCGGAAAAGAGATCACCCAGCTGGTGAATCCGCAACGGGTTGCCGATGTCGTCTTTAGTCCCGACGGATCGCGTATCCTCACCTCCTACTGGTATGGGGGCGCGATGCTTTGGGATGCAAAGTCTTTTCAGACCATCGGTGCGCCGATGACGCATAGAGCCACTGTCAGGAAATCCATGTTTACGCCCGATGGTAACAAGATCGTAACCTCGAGTCTCGATAAGACAGCGCGGATCTGGGACGGGCACACCGCAGAACCACTGAGTCCACCCTTGGACCATCCTGATCTGGTCTGGAGCCTGGACATCAGCGCTGACGGCAAACTTCTGGCGACCGTTTGCTACGATAAGAAAGTGAGACTCTGGTCGTTAGCCGACGGGAGGCCGGTGGGAGTTCCCATGGAACATGAAGGGCCGGTGGATACCGCCGCTTTTAGTCCGGACGGGAAGCGACTGGTCAGCGCAAGCCGAGATAAAACAGCCCGTCTTTGGGACGTGGCGACATGCCAACCACTGGGATCGCCCATGCGCCACGATGAGACAGTCCTTCGGGCGATTTTCAACCCGGACGCCACGAAGGTTCTCTCCGTTGGCTGGGATGGAGCGGCCTATCTTTGGCACAGTGAAGAGCCGGCGTGGCCCGGTGTGATCATCCCGCTTCCGGGGGAGGCGCGCGCAATCGAGTTCGACGAAAAGGACTACGACCGCGTTTTCGTGGCGATGCGAGATGGTCGGGCCGCCCTTTGGTCCCTAAGCAAAAGCGATTTTGTCGGTCCAGTCGTTCGCCATGGCCAGACCCTTTCCTCGGCAGCTTTTCACGCGCCCGACAACCGAATCGCAACAGCAGGCACAGATGGAATCGTTCGTTTTTGGGATGCGGCCAACGGGAAAGAATTGGGGCACACCAAAGCCGAGAGCGATCAAATCATCAGCATCGCCTTCTCCCCGGACGGCAGTTCCTTATTCGCAGCGCATCTTGGCGGCTCCGTCTTGCAGTGGAAGGTTCCTGAGGGAACTCAGATCGGTGCGGTGATGCGGCATTCGGAGAAGATGGATGCATTAGCCGTCGCTCCATCGGGCAAGGAAGTGGCCACCGGGTGCCGCGACGACTACGTGCACTTTTGGGACACGAATAGCGGCACCGCTCTCCCGCGTAAGATCAGACATGGCAATCCGGTGCTAGCGATCAGCTACAATCCTCAAGGGAAATTTATTGCTACTGGCTGTGAAGATCATACCGCACGTCTCTGGTCGCTCGAGTCTGGATTGCAATTAGGCGAGCCTTTCGCGCTCAAGGGACGGGCCACCGCGGTGCGTTACACGGCTGGGGGTAAGTCGCTCTTGGTCGGTGGCATCGAAGATACCGATGTGAGTTGTTACAACACTACGAGCCATGAAAGTCTTTTCCTACCCTTACCTCATCCCGAAGGGGTAAGTCAGATCTCTTCCAGCGCCAGCGGGTCGCTCGTGGTGACCGTGACAAACGACGGGGTCGCGCGCCTCTGGCGTATCCCGAGCGCGCCATCCACTCTTCCGAATTGGCTGACCGATTATCTCCGCGCGGTCGGCGGATTATCCTTCTCCGCGGGCCAACAGCTCGCACAGGTCCCGATGCGGGAAAGGCTCGCCATACGGGCGAAACTGCTCAGCGCCGAACATGAACCTTCTATCTGGGATTCAGTCATGGCCTCTAGTTTCCGACGCGATGTTAGCCACGCACCTGGCGAGGAAAAGTAAGACGTTGCGGCTTGGCGCCTCTTTCGGGCAACGCGAGGGCCGGCACGAAATCGCGCCTGAACATTAACCGACTCGATGGTAAAATCAGCGAACTCGCTATCGGGCTAAAGCCTGCGATGGGTGAAGCGTGCCTCTGGAAGATTGCCCCACTTGCGGCTATGCCCTCTCGATCGTCGATCATCATTGCCGACATTGTGCGCCCACCCTGCTCTCGGGACCGCGTTTTGTGCGGTTCGATCCGAAGAGCCTGCCCTGGTTGATCCCGACGCTGGTGGCGCTGGGGGCCCTGGGTTATTTGGTTTTCTTCCGGTAGGAGCATCCGGTCGCCGCAACGGCGCTTCTCGAAAACGCGAGGACGAAAGGGCTATCATGTGGCGTGTCGCGGCCGTAACTTCCGGCATGACAACTACCCCTTCGGGCGCGGCCAACCCCACGCCGGCGCAAGTTTATAGCCGAGCCTATGCCGGCAAGTGGATGGTTGTTCAGCCGACAACAGATCGGCAGCCGGTGAGCGCTGATTTCTTTCACTTGGAGTCGGTGGGCACGCATCCGACGGGGTTGTTCGTGACCGGGAAATTTGCCGGTGGCCAATCGAAATCGATGCGCGCCTCAGCGGTGCGGGAGGCGAACGAGGAGGAAATCGCGGCCTTGCAATCGGCCAACCCGGCGGGCGCGAGCGCGGAGTGAAGTGGGGGTGGGGACGTTGTCCTCCCACGCGGCGCTTTCCTCAAGAATCGGCTGGCCCGAGGGAACCGGCGGGGGGTGGGAATACGAAGTGTCTGTGAGAGAATCGGATGCGCCTGTGCGGGGCATCAATTTCTCGCGGCGGTGAATAGATCACGGCCGGTTGACGACAAAACACTTCGATATGAAAAAATTAACAAGTCTAACGATATGCTGCTCGCTCCTGCTGGCCGGAGCTGCGCTGGCCCAGCCTGAAGAACAAGCCTCCCCGAAACCGGGTGCGGCAGAACAAGACAAGGGTCACGCCAAACCGGAAAAACCGCCCGAAGGCCGCAACGCGCATGCGATGCCGCCACAAAACCCGAATGAGAATAAACCGGGTGGCGAGAATACGAAGAAGCACGGCGCGGAAAATACTCCCGCTACTCCGAAAGAGATGCCTGCGGCCTCGGCTCCGAAGCCGGTCGCTACGCCGAGAATAAAGGAGAACGCGAAGACCGCGCCTAACAAAAAGATGGAGAACGAGACGGCAAAGACGAAGTCGGAGACGGAACCGGCACCCGCCGCTACTGCGGCCGAGAGCGTGAAGGCATCTGCCTCCGCGGCTCCTGAGCCGACCAAGAAGGACATGAAGAAGAACGGCAAGGACCACGCCAAGGCGGGCGCGACTCCGATGGCGACGGCTACGCCCATGGGCACCCCGTTGAAATCGAATGCGGGGGCAAAGGTAACGCCAGCTCCGACGGCGAGCGTAACCCCAATGGGAACTCCAGTCCCATCCGCGAGCATGACTCCAGCGGCCTCGGCCTCTGTTTCTGCCGGCACTTCCACCACCGCAACCTCGGCTACTACGGACACGACTGCTACCAACGCCACGGCGAAGCAGCCAGCCCCGCAGCAGATCACGAAGATCAAGGAGCAGCACGCCAACTTCCGCGCGGAGCCTCGTCCAGAGCAAGTGCCGTCAGTGACGTTTTCGGCGAATTACCGGCTCCAAGGCTCAGACACCTGGCAGGGACCGCAGTACGAAGTCTACCGCTCCTATCGTCCGGAACGGCATGACCAGAGCTATTATCGCTCCCATTACAGCCGCGTGGAGCTGGTGAGTGGTGGTTACTATTATGAGAACAATGGTTACTGGTATCCGGCTTGGGGCTACGATACTGCCCACCAGTATTATGCCTATGACACGCCGATCTATGTCGGTCATCGCTCGGTGCCGCCAGATCGCATCATCGCTGACGTGCAGGCCGCGCTGAAAGATATGGGATACTACCGCGGTGAAGTGGACGGCTTGCTCGGGCCTTTGACCCGGGAAGCGCTCACCGGTTACCAGTCCCGCCAGGGATTGCAGGTGACTGCGGTGATTGATGAGCCGACGCTCACCAATCTCGATCTCGGCTAAGGGAGACTAGTTCGGTTTAACAAGAGGCCGCCGGGGTGCACGAGCGCTCCGGCGGCTTTTTTGTTTTTTTGGGGGCCATGGCGTGTCGGCTGTCGCGCGTATTCGCCTCGCTTCGTCGAGGCGTTCT
>JBDUAE010000118.1:0-6355 GCA_040004805.1 Chthoniobacterales bacterium
TTGTGTTAGTGAGCGCTAGGCTTCCCCGTGAAGGGCGCTAATTATTCAGTCTCAACAGCTATCGACAATGATGTCGGCCACGGGGCTCTTCGAGGAGTTCCGCAGTAGATAGCTCGCCACGCGTTTATCGTTGTGGCCCAGATTGCGCAGGCCTCGAAGTCTGCGCGCAATGAGACATGAAACCTACAGTACAAATTAACCGACGGGGTCGGAACGGTGAGACCTCGGGTCCCGCCTCGCAAATCAGCAACCGTCCGATCACCGATTGGAGTTACCAGACGTCCAGCCCGGATATCCGCGGTGGCGCGACGCCCTTCCATCCCGGTGCCCATCGGGTCACCTTGCATCCCGCATTTCACACCCTGAGCCAGGGATTTTTCTCGGCTGAGGCGAACCGGGAATCCCGAGCCGAAGGCGCGCTTTTCGGCGTGATTGCGGTTCTAGCCGCATGGCCGATCGCACTCGCAGCTCACGCTGCGATGGTGCTGATGCGCTAAGATTCCCGCCCCTGCGGTTCTGGCCTAGCCGGAACCGCAGCTGGCGGTGCTCTTTATTTTCGTCCGAAGAATTTTCGGAAAGACTGGAAGATACGGTTTGGCAACGGCTCCGGCCGAGGCGCTCCATCGTCGAGCCCTTGCGCAAGCTGGGTTTGGACACCGCCGTGGATTCTGCACGTGGTCGTCGGGACCTTGTCCGTCGGTAACGTGACCTCATAGGCCGTCCCGGCAGCGACACATTCATTCGTCGCGAGCTGATTCGAGTCCGCGCAGACTGTGGTCCGCGCCAGCGGCATTGTGGGAACGAAAGCCTGTGCCGGGTAATGCTGCGCCGCTTTTGCCATGGTCGAAGTCCAAACCGGTAAAGCCAGCGCCGCGCCGTAACCGTGTGCCGTGATCGTTTGCGGCTGATCAAACCCAACCCACACTCCGCAAGTCAGCGAGGTGGTGTAGCCCAGAAACCAGGCATCCTTGTAATCGTTCGTCGTGCCGGTTTTTCCCGCTGCCGGATATTTAAAACCGAGTGAACGCGCGCTCGCGGCCGTGCCTTTCGTCATCACCTGCTCGAGCAATTCCGATGTCATCCATGCGGCGCTTGGGTCCATCGCCGGGATCGAGACATGCGCTGCCCGATAGATCGGATTGTGGTCTGGATCGTCGATCCGTTCAATGATGTAGGATTGCTTTCGAATTCCCGCGTTAGGGAAAACGGAGTAGGCCGAAGTCAGGTCCTTCAAATTACTTTCAAAAGAACCGATAAAAATGGCTGCGCCTTTTGGCACCTTATCGCCCAGCCCGAGGGTAACGGCCTCTTTTTGCACGTCCGCCGCGCCCACGAGTGCGCCCACCCGCACACTCATCGTGTTGCGCGAGTGAATGAGCCCGTACGAGGCCGGTTGGATCCCGCCAAACGTGCCGTCCGAATTCGCCGGGCTCCAATTTCCCGCATCAGGAATCTCGCCTGGTTGAATGGGGCCGTCGTCGATCGCGGCCCCCGGAAGGACACCGCGCGAAAACGCCATCGCGTAGACAAAGGGCTTAAAGGAAGAGCCGACCTGCCGATTAGCCGGCGCGATCGCGCGGTTGAATTTACTCTCGCCGTAGTCGCGACCACCAACCAGCGCACGCACTCCGCCGCTGCCATTATCGATCACCACGACCGCGCCTTCCAGATAAGGCATGGCACCGTCTTCACCGGCGGGCGGCGCGTGATAGTTTGCCTTCATCGGATGCTTGAAATTTCCCTGGCGCTCCACCTTGTTCAGTTGCGATTCCAGCGCCTGAGTGGCCGCGTTCTGCACCGTCGGATCGAGCGTCGTGTAAATATAAAGGCCACCGAAATCGATCTGCTCGGGCGTGAGCAGCACATTCAGGTCCCGCTGCACCGCGTCCATCGCGTAGTTCTCCTGGATTTGCGGGATGTGTTTCGGGTTCGACGTGACCTTTGCCACTTTCGCTTCCCGAGCCTGCGTGACGGTTATTTTTTTCAGCTCCAACATCCGATCGAGAACGGTGTTGCGTTGCAGAGCTGCTCCCTCGGGATTTTTTAGCGGCGAGAAGCGATTCGGGCTGCGAATCAGGCCCGCCAGCAGCGCGGCTTCCGAGAGGTTTAAGTTCGCAGCGCTCTTGCCGAAGTACGCTTGCGAAGCAGTCTCCACCCCGTAACACCCGGAGCCGAAATAAATCCGGTTCACATACGACTCCAGGATTTGTTCCTTGCTGAATTCGCGTTCGATCCGCAACGCCACCATCGCCTCGAGCATTTTTCGGCGAAGATTGCGCCCGCCGAGCGGCAGACTGTTGCGGGCCAGCTGCTGTGTGATCGTACTCGCACCCTCCTTGACCGAGCCGCTGGTGACGTTGCGATAAAGCGCGCGCAGAAGCCCCCGCGCATCCATTCCGCCATGCTGGTAAAAGCGGGTATCCTCCCGCGCGATCAAAGCCTCCAGGAAGTACGGCGAAACTTCGCGCAAAGGCACGATCAGCCGGTTCGCGCCCGCGAGACGGCTATAAATTTTCCCATCAACGTCGAAGACGGTATTCCGCTCCGGCATCTCACCGACCTTTTTCAGGTCAAGGGTTTGAGCCCAGATTGCAAAAAAAGTGATCAGCCCAAAACCCGCCGCGAGCAAGATCGTGGCGAGCAGTAATGGCCAGCGCCAGCGCAGCTTCTGCTTTTTTCTGGGCGAAGCTGGGCCGCGACGCGCGAAGAGTTTCATCGCGAGGTGGAGAACATAGCCATGCGAATAAAATCGGACGCGTCCGAGACTGTCCGTCAGCTAACGGCCGGCGCCGTGCGGCGACGCCTTAGAGACGCATCCGAACCGGACTTTCGTGCTGTTCGTTCGCGCAAGGAGCGTTGATCGGTACCGCCGGCTCAGCGCTGCTCGGCTGGGCCAAATTATTGCTCAAGAGATAATTCTCCACCTCTTCACCGCTCACGTCCGCCACCATCTGCCCGTTAATTTCCACGCAGGGCGACAAGGATTGACCACTCTTGGTTTCCATCTCCCAGCGGAAAGCCGGATTCTGAATGATGTCCTTTTCGGTGAAAGGAAGATTGTACTTCGCGAGGACCGCGCGCACTCCGGCGCTCCAACCGCAATGAGTCTTCAAGTAGGCTGTGATCTGTGGCGTTTCCATTGACTCCAACCATAGCACGAACGCGGCTCAACGCACAGATTTCAGCGCAGCTGACCATTCGCTAAAAGCGACAGAGGATGAGCGGCATTTGCGTCGGATACGATTTCACTTCGATGCGATCCTGGCAGACTTCTCCGACCAAGGCGCGTTGCCACTCTTGGCGCCGGCCCGATTGATCCGCGGAAAAGATCAGGAAACGGGCGGGGAACTTTTCACGTGCGGAATCGGCAAACCGCTTCATCTCGGCGCCGTCCGGAAATTCGGCCGCCGAAATCACGTGCAAGTTCAGGAACTTCTCCCGTCCGTAAACTTCCAGGGCCGTCCGTGGATTACCCCACTGCGGATCGGCGAAAACCAATCCCGGCCGTTTTTCCTGTTCCAGAATTCGCACGACATCGTTGATGCCGAACCCGGTCGGCCACGCCTTCAAATAATTCGCCGCCGCCCACGGTGTGCTCTGTTCGATAAATCTCCCTGGCGACGAGCCGAGCAAAGCGATCTGCCAAGTCCAATTCGCGAGCGTCAGCGCAGCAAAAACGAGAAGGCCAACTCGCAGCAAGCGACCCGGTGCCGTGCGCGCCGCCGGCCAGGCGAGGATCCAACTGCGCGCGAGCAATGGCAGCAGGCTCACAATCACCGCCGTGTTGAACAAGTACTCGTTAAAAGCGCGAAGCAGAAAGATCACACCACCGCCGCCCGCCAGAAACATCAGCAGCAAAACCAGTTCGGGAGATGATCTCTTGCGAAGACCCCACCAGAGGATGAAACACAAAAACACTGGGACAGACCACGAATACCAAGCGCCGATATAATCCGATACCAGGCTCAGGTTCGCCCGCCAGATCTCGCCCGGAAAATTCAGCACCTCGCTCGCTGACATTACCCACTGGCCATTGAATCGCTCCTTCGTTGCATCGAAAGCTGAGGGCAGAATAAGGTGAGCGATGAGCTGCGACGCTCCGATGATTACGCCCAGCAGAATCAAATTCGAAGCCAACGTCTTCCAATTGATTCTCTGCGAGATAGATTTTCCGGACTCCGCGCCCTCGGAGCCTCGGCAAACGCCCACAAGGAAAATCGAAACCGCCAGGAGCAGAAAACCGGATTGCTTGAAGAGTAATAACATGGCCCCGCCGAGGATGGCCGCGAGCGCCCAAAGCCAGCGCGACCGTTTCGGCTCGAGCGCATGCAACACCGCCCAGTAGACAAACGGCGCCGTGGAAAACAGAAATGTTTCCGCGGTGAACTGATTGTTGTGGAAGAGGACCGGCGGGCACAGGGAATAGAGACCCGCGCAGACGACTCCTTCGCGTTCTTCGAAAAGCTTTCGTGCGAAGAGATAGAAACCGACCAAGCCACAAAGGGAAGCGGCGAGCGCGACCGAGCGGCCGGCGCGGAGCGGATCACCGCTCCATCGAATCACCGGCGCGGCCAGCCAGTACTGCAGCGGCGGCTTCCAATCGTGGAAGCGGTTGTGCATCGAGACGAACTTGTTCTCCGTCCAGTTTTCGTGAATCGCCTGCGAATATTGCAGGTAAATCGCCTCGTCATTGAAAATCGGAAGCGCCAGCAAAGTCCAAAGGCGGGTGACGAAAAAAATCGCCAGGACAATCAGAAATCCGATTCGCCAAGACCGTGCCCGAGGAAGGAACTGCATCGCGGGCGAGCCTACTCTCGTCTCGGTTTCAGGAGCGGGAACAGAATCACATCGCGGATCGATTCCGCCCCGGTCAAGAGCATCACGAGGCGGTCAATCCCGAGACCGAACCCGCCCGCGGGCGGCATCCCGTGCTCAAGCGCGAGCAGGAAATCTTCGTCCAGCTTCTGTGTTTCTTCCCCGGCCTGCTCGAGCAACCGCCGACGTTGCACCACCGGATCATTCAGCTCGGAATAGCCTGGGGAAATCTCCTGTCCGTTAATGATGAGCTCGTAGACATCCACGACGGAATCATCTTCCGCATTCTGCTTTGCGAGTGGGACCAGTTCCTTTGGACAATGCGTGACAAAGAGTGGGTCGAACGTTTTTTCTTCCACCAGCTTTTCGAAAACCTGCTGCGTCACTTCATAATCCGCCATGCGCGGATTGATCTCGACCCCGAGTTCCGAGCAGCGCGCACGCCGTTCTTCTGTCGTGTACTCGAACCAGCGCTCATCGATCGCGCGAATCAGATCATGGTAGCGCGCGCGGCGCCACGGCCGCTTCAGATTTAGCGTGCGAGTCACTTCGCCGTCGCGCCGATGTTCCACTTCGAGCGACCCGGTCACTTCGAGTGCGAGATGGCAAATCAGCTCTTCCACCAAGTCCGCGATCTGCTCGAAATCTGCGTAAGCCCAGTACGCTTCGAGCATGGTGAATTCTGGATTGTGTCGTCTTGAAATTCCTTCGTTTCGAAAATTCCGGTTTAGCTCAAAGACCCGGGTGAAGCCGCCCACGAGCAGTCGCTTGAGATAAAGTTCCGGTGCGATGCGGAGCGAAAGATCCAATCCGAGCGCGTTGTGATGAGTTCGGAAAGGCTCCGCCGCCGCGCCGCCCGCGACCGCCTGCAGCATGGGCGTTTCCACTTCCAGAAATCCGCGATCTTCCAGAAACCGGCGCATCGATCGCACGATCGCGATTCTCTTTTCGAAGACCGCACGGGAATGCTCGTTCGTCAGCAAATCCAGATAGCGCTGCCGATAGCGCGCCTCTACATCCTGCAGGCCGTGCCATTTTTCCGGGAGCGGCCGAAGCGCTTTCGCGAGCACTTCGAGGCGGGTTACTTTCAATGTCGGCTCACCTGTTTTCGTGACGAAGCACGTCCCTTCTACGCCGATGAAATCACCCAGATCGAGCAGGCCGAAAATTTCCATGGTTTCCGGCCCGAGCTCCTTTGTCTGGAGGTAAACCTGGAGCCGGCCGGTCGCATCGCGCAGGTCCACGAAATGGCTTCGGCCCATATCGCGATGCGCTGTGATCCTTCCGGCCACGGATAAGGCCGCGCCGTCGGCAAATTTTTTGCCGACTTCCGCGATCGTTCCGGAGGTGGCAAAAGCGCCGCCAAAAGGTCGAACGCCACGGGCCTGTAACGCTTCCAGTTTCTGGCGGCGCTGAGCGATCAATTCATTCTCTTCGTCCATGATAAGAGACAGACTCTAGTGGAGAAAACGCCGCTCGAAACCGCCGAAACGAAAAACGTCGCCATCGCCCGAAGGCCATGGCGACGTTTACGTATTCT
>JBDUAE010000493.1:0-1916 GCA_040004805.1 Chthoniobacterales bacterium
GTGTGCTTCTCCATGTACTCGCTCATGTCGATCCGGATCATGGCGTTCTCGTCGTCGAATAAAAATTCCGCCAGCGCGCGCGAAAGCTCCGTTTTACCGACACCGGTCGGCCCAAGAAAAATGAACGAACCAATCGGCCGATTCTCGTCTCCCAAGCCCGCCCGCGCCCGCCGCACCGCATTGGAAACCGCGGCGATCGCCTCTTTCTGGCCGATCACGCGCTGGGCCAAACGCTCTTCCATTTTCACGAGCTTTTGCCGTTCGCCCTCCTGCAAACGCGAGACCGGAATGTGCGTCCAACTCGACACCACCTGCGCGATGTCTTCCTCCGTCACCTCTTCCTTCAGCATCTGACCGCTGCTCTGCAACTCGCTCAGCTTCTGGTTGTGCTGCTCCAGCTTCTGCGTGATTTCGGGAATGCGGCCGTATTGAATCTCACTCGCGCGCGCGAGTTCACCGCGCCGCTGCGCTTGTTCGAGCTGCGTTCGGAAAGCATCGAGCTCTTCCTGAAGTTTGCGCGCCTTATCGATCTCGCCTTTTTCGTTTTGCCATTGCGCCTTCAGCTTCGAGCTCTCTTCTTTGAGATCGGCCAGTTCCTTTTCCAGTTTGCCCAATCGTTCTTTGCTCGCGGAATCCTTCTCCTTCTTCAAGGCCTGCCGCTCCATTTCGCGTTGCATGATTTCACGCTCGATCACGTCGATTTCCGTCGGCATCGAATCCAGTTCGATCTTCAAACGCGATGCCGCTTCGTCCATCAGATCGACCGCCTTGTCGGGTAAAAATCGATCGCTGATGTACCGATTCGAGAGCACGGCTGCCGCCACCAGCGCAGCGTCTTGAATACGAACACCGTGGTGCACCTCGTAGCGCTCTTTCAAACCACGCAAAATCGCGATCGTATCTTCTACTGTCGGCTCTTCCACCATTACCGGCTGGAAACGGCGCTCTAGGGCCGCATCCTTCTCAATATATTTGCGGTACTCGTCGATCGTCGTCGCACCGATCGTCCGCAGTTCACCGCGCGCCAGTTGCGGCTTGAGCAGATTCGAGGCGTCGACTGAACCTTCCGCCGCACCCGCGCCCACGATCGTGTGCAGCTCGTCGATAAAGAGAATGATCTCGCCTTGCGAGTCGGTCACTTCTTTCAAAAATGCTTTCAATCGATCCTCGAATTCGCCGCGAAATTTCGCACCCGCCACCATCGAACCGATGTCCATCGCGATGAGCTTTTTCTGCTTTAACGATTCCGGCACGTCACCGCTGATAATGCGCCGTGCTAGGCCTTCCACGATCGCCGTTTTCCCGACACCCGGCTCTCCAATCAGCACCGGATTATTTTTCGTGCGACGCGACAACACCTGCATCACGCGGCGAATTTCGTTGTCGCGTCCGATCACGGGATCGATCTTCCCGCGCCGCGCCATCTCCGTCAGATCGCGTCCGTATTTCTCCAGCGTCTGGTATTTTCCCTCGGGATTTTGATCGGTCACGCGTTGCGAGCCGCGCACCTGCTGCAAGGCCTGCATCAGCTTCGCCCGCGTCACGCCCATATCCTGCAACGCTTTCGCGGCCGCGTTCTGCGTCTCGGTTAATGCGAGGAGATAATGCTCGGCGCTGAGGAATTCGTCCTTCAGCTTCGCCATCTCCTTTTCTGCCACGTCGATCGTGGTCCGCAGTTCGTTCGCGATCCGTAAATCCGCTGTGCTCCCGTGCACTTTCGGCCGTTGCCCCAGATCGCGGTCGAGCCGCTCGCGCAGCGCCGTGGGCGCGACGCCTAATTTCTCCAAAAGCGGACGCGTGACGCCTTCCGTCTGGTCGAGCAGTGCGAGCAGAAAATGCTCGTTCGTGATTTCCTGATGATTGTATTGCGAAGCGACATCCTGCGCCGCCTGCAACGCCTCCTGCATTTTCTGCGT
>JBDUAE010000119.1:0-6344 GCA_040004805.1 Chthoniobacterales bacterium
GGCGCAAGCATGCCGTATATGCGCGAGTTTTTTCACGAAAAACTGCAGTTGCCGATCGAGTTCTTCCACCCGCTGCGCAACGTCTCGGTCGCAGAGACGGCGCGGGCCACGGAAATTGCGCAGGCTTCGCATTTACTGGGCGAACTCGTCGGCCTCGCACTGCGCTCAGGCACGACTTGCCCGATGGAGTTGAACCTCCGCACTTCGAGTGTGACCCGCGCGCACGACCTGACCCGGCGCCGCCCGTTTTTCATCCTCGCCGCGGCTTGTTTTCTCCTCGGGCTGATTGGCTGGGGGTTTTATTATGTGCGCGCGGCGAGCGTGACGCGACAGGCGACGGAAAACGTGACCCGAAAAGTGGACGGGATGCAGCGGCTCGCCACGCAAATGGACGCGGTGCGAAGGGACACGACCGCTCTGGACGCGGTTGCGACGCCGCTGACCGCGGCGGTAAACGACCGGAGTTTCTGGGTCGAGATCATCGAGGATTTGAACGCGCGGCTGCCGAAAGAGAACATCTGGATCACGGAATTGGTCGCGACCTCCGGCGGAAAACCGATCGGCGTGGAATTGAAATCCGGCCGAACGGAGCCGACGTCCGTGCCGACTCCCACGCCGCGACCGCTCCCGGTGGCGCCGGGAGCGCGCACCAAGCCAGCGGAACTAGCGATCGACGGGATTTTTGTGCGCGGCCTTTATTTGTACAACCCGAAGCAGCAAGAAGTGGTGGTCGATTATTTTCGGGAATTGGTGAAGTCGCCCTTTTTTGCGATCGACCCGAATAACCAGGCCAAGGTGATCAAGCCCACCACGCCGACAAACACGGAGTGGGCTTTTCCCTACGAGCTGCGACTCGAGTTAAAGAAGCCGGTGCCATTGCCATTGCCATGAAGTGGTTCGAAGAAAACCGTTTTCTCGGGACTTTCCTCGCCGTTCTCGGCGCGGGCACGTTGGCGGCTTTGCTCTTCCTTTGGTTCGCGAAAAGCGGGTTCGACAATGCGAAGACGCAGTTCGATCAGCGCGCGACGGAATTGATGGCATTGCAGCGTCACAATCCTTTCCCGACGGAAGCGAACCTCGAGAAAATGAAAACGCAGGCGCAGGAATATGCGACCGCGCTCTCGGCCTTGCAGAGTGATTTGAAGACGCGCGTCCTGCCGCTGCCGGCAGAGATGAAGCCGAATGAATTTCAAACCCGCCTCCGGCAGGTGATGGCGAGCGTGGGCGAGAAGGCGCGCGCGAATAAAGTGAAGTTGCCGGATAATTTTTTCCTCGGCTTCGAGGAATTTGGCGCGGCGCTCCCGGCGACGGAGAATGCGCCGTTGCTCGGTCAGGAGCTGGCGCAAGTCGAGCTGCTCTTGAATATTTTAATCGACGCGCGGGTGCAGGAAGTGACGTCGCTAAAACGCGTTCCGCTTGTTGCGACGTCCGTCGTTTCACCGTCTCCGGATAATCGCAAACCGACCCCGCAGGCTTCGGCTCGCCCGCTCTTGGAACGGTCGGTGATCGACCTCGCCTTCACCGGTTCGCCGAGCGCGACTCGGCGGGCTTTGAATCAAATCTCGACCGTGAACCAACAGCTTTACGTCATCCGCACGCTCCACGTCACGAACGAGAAAGAAACCGGGCCGCCCCGCATTGCCGCGGCCGGGGCAACTGCGCCGGCGGCCAGCCCGGCTCCGAACGTCGCGCTAAATTTCATCGTCGGGAACGAGCTCGTCCACACCGCCGCGCGCATCGAAATGGTGAGGTTCACGCTTTGAGAAAGGCGCCTCAACCATGAACTGGATCCGCTTTCATTACGATCGCGTCGTGGTGTTGCTGGGGGCACTCTTCCTCCTTCTCTGCGCGTTTTTCATCTGGCGGAGCGCGTCGGATTTTCAGGAAAACTTTACCAACGCCCAAACCCCCGGCGTGCCGAAGCCCGCTGCACCGACCGAGAAAGCGGTGGAGGTGCAAACCGCCGCGGCCAATTTGCAGAAGCCGCCGCAGTGGACTTTCACCGGACGCTCCGGGCTCTTCGTCCCGGAGAAACATTTCCTCGGGCCGGACAACCTCCCCGCCACCCTGCAGACGACGGAGATTCATCCGCCCGTGCCTAACGACTGGCTCGACCAATTTGGCCTCCCCATCGCGGAAGCGGATGTGTTGACGCAGGATCCGGACGGCGACGGCTTTACCAATCTCGAGGAGTGGCAGGGCAAAACGAATCCGACCGACAAAGCGTCACATCCCGCCTTCATCGCGAAATTGAAATTGAAATCTTTCAACCGCGAGCGCTTCCCCTTGATCTTCCTCGCCGCGCCCGGCGCCGACACTTTCCAATTAAACTATACCGACCCGGCGGCATCGGTCGGCGCGGACGGACGACCGCGTTCCGAGACCTTGCTCGCGAATCTGGGTAAACCGGTTCTGCGCTACGATCCCAAGCTCCGGAAGGACGTCCCCACCGGCTTCCGCATCGTCGATTTCAAGCAAAAGAGCCAGCCGATCGGCAGCGTCGAGCAGGGGCTGGCCGATGTTTCGGAATTGACCCTGGAAAATGAAAAAACGAAAGAGCATGTCGTGCTCGTGAAGGAAAAGCCTGCGGAATCGCCCGAATCGGTCGGCACTTTTGTCTACACCTGGTCAACGCCGCCGCAGGAGTTGATCCTAAAAAAAGACCAGGAATTCTCATTGCCGCCGGACGAGGCGATCAGATACAAACTGATTGACGTGCAGCCGGGCGGGGCGGTGATCGTCGATACCCAAAAGCCCGACGAGCGAATCGAAATTGGCCTACTTGTTCCCTAAATTTTAATGACGAAACGATCACGCTTTCTTTTTAGAATTTTGCCGACCGTGCTGGTGGCGGCGCAATTAGCCGACATCTCCGTCGCGCGCGGACAGAGCTCGGCTGAGAGCGCGGCGGAGCGCGAAATCGCTCGCCGCGAAGCCGCCTTGCCGCATGGCAATGAAGCGCTCGCCCGCGGCAAGATCGCGATGAATGCGCGCAACTACACCCAGGCGCATGAGGAATTTCGGGCGGCCGTCGCGGCCTTGCCGGATGCGGTCGTGAGCGGGAAAGCGCACGACGAAGCGGTCGCGGGTTTTTGCGAAAGCGGAATCAAATTGGCCGAGCAACTGGTGCAGGAAGGTAAATACGCGGAGGCCGAGGGGATTTGCCGTGAACTCTTGAGCGACCGTTACAATCCGAATTGCCGTCCAGCGATGACGCTCCTGGCCCGGCTTCAGGAACCCGGGCAGATCAACCGGACGATGGGCCCGAAATTCATCGGCAAGGTCGAGGAAGTGCGCCGGCTCCTGACTGATGCGGACGGCTATTACAACAGCGGTCGCTACGATCTCGCCTTTAAGAAATACGAGCAAATCCTCCTGCTCGATCCCTACAACAACGCCGCCCGCCGCGGCGAAGAGAAGATTAACAACCAGAAAACGCGTTACGGCGAGGAAGCGTATAACGAGACGCGTTCCCGCGCCGTCTGGCAGGTGCAGAAGGGCTGGGAAAATCCGGTCCGCCAGTACGGACAACCGACTTCGACCACGGTCGATTCCTTTGCCCGCGACGCCACTGGCACTGCGCGCATTTCCAACAAACTTGCCACCATCATCATCCCGAAGATCGAGTTCCGCGACGCCACCATCCGCGAAGCGATGGACTTCCTCCGCCAGCAATCCATCGCGAACGATCCCTCCACCGAAGGCCGCAAAGGCGTGGACATTGTTTTGCGCCTGAACCAGATCTCGTCCTCGCATCCGATCGAGGCAGCGCCGATTGCGCTCGCGCCGATCCCCGGTGCTCCGCCCACCGGCGGGGTAGTGACGGCGGTAATTCCCGCGCCGGCGGTCGCCCCCGCACCCGCGGCGATGCCGGAGTCAGTTGTGCCGGTGGCGGTGGTTTCGCCGGCCGATTCCCGGATCACGATCATGCTCAATGAAATTCCATTGGGCGAAGCGCTCCGCTACGTCGCCAGTCAGGCCAATCTGAAGATCAAGGTCGAGCCCTTCGCGGTCTCGGTGATTCCGGTGAGCGAGCAGAGCAACGACTTGTTCACGAAAGAGTATCGGGTGCCACCCGGGTTCATCACGAGTTCGGTGAATATAGGAACCTCGGCCTTTTCCGCGTCGTCGGCGCCTGCTGCTGCCGCGACGACCAGTGCAATCCCTGGAGTGCCAGCGGCGGGAACTGGACACGACACGCAGGAGTCGACCGGTGGCCATCAGTTGGTCGGTCGTGAAACGGCGAAGGACTTCCTTGCCGCGCAAGGAGTGGCGTTTCCGCCCGGAGCGAGCGCAAACTTCCTCCCGCAAAGCAGTCGGCTCATTGTGCGCAACACGCAGGACAATCTCGACCTGGTGGATGCGCTCGTAGAACAGGCCAGTGTTTCTGGTCCGAAACAGGTCGAGATCGAAGCCAAGTTCGTCGAGATCACGCAGAACAATCTCAAGGAGCTCGGGTTCGATTGGCTGCTCGGTCAGTTTAATATCGGCAATCATCGGCTTTTCGGCGGTGGCGGAACCTCCGGCACGGGAGCGGCGGTCGATCCGGCTAATTTCCCCTTCGTTCCTCCCGGCGGCGTGCCGGTCGGGCAATTCCCCGTGACCTCTGGTAATCGTAGCGGCGGCCTCGCGATCAGCGGGAACGCGATCGATGCGTTGCTCGCCGGTGTTACCGGCGGGGCCAGTGCATTAGCGCCCGGTATTTTTGGCCTCAGTGGTGTCTTTACCGATCCACAGTTTCAGGTCGTGATCCGTGCCCTGAATCAGAAAAAAGGCGTCGATCTTCTTTCCGCGCCTCGGGTGACGACGAAGAGTGGGCAGCGCGCGCAAATCGAAATCGTGCGCGAGTTTCGTTATCCCACCCAGTTCTCCGAGCCGAAGATTCCTGATATTCGCAGCGGCTCGGCCGGCTCCGGGATTTCGGTTTCGCTCCCGATTGTCGGTCCATCGACTCCGTCCGCTTTCGAAACGCGCAACACTGGCGTAACTCTCGAAGTCGAACCCGTCGTCGGACCGGACGGCGTCACGATCGATCTAAACTTGGTTCCGCAGGTGGTCGAGTTTGAAGGCTTCGTGAACTACGGCAGTGCGATCAAGACGATTAATCCGTCGCTTTTGGGCGGCCTTCTCGGTTTGCCTTCCGCGCTGGTTGGCAATCAGAGCATCACTTTAACCGACAATGTGATCAATCAGCCGATCTTCAGTTCTAGAAAAGTGACGACGAGCGTGAGCGTGTGGGACGGGCAGACCGTCGTCCTCGGCGGTCTCATGCGCGAAGACGTGCAAAAGACGGAGGATCGCACCCCGATTATTGGTGATATACCCTTGGTGGGGAGGCTCTTTCGCACCAACGCGGAACAGCACTTAAAACGCAATCTCATCATCTTTGTCACTGCCCGGCTGGTGAATCCGGGCGGCGAACTCGTGAACTCGAAGGAAGAGCAGGAGGAGAGCGAAGACCTCATCACCCCGCCGGAGTTGCCGGCGGTGCCGATGTATAAAAAGTAAGCCTCGTCCAAGCCTTTCCCCGATTAGCCGACACACTGAAAACCCCATTTATGAAAAAAATCCATCGCCTCCTCTTCGTGTTGCTCGCCCTTCTCGCATGCGTGTCGGTTACTGACGCTGCCAGCAAAAAGAAAAAAGAAGCCCCCGCGAAGTCCCACTACACCACGATTTCCAGTGTGAGCCCGACCTCGATTACGATTAGCGAAAATGGCGCGAATAAGACTTTCGCCATTACCCAGTTCACGGAAATATTGCTTCGCGGGCAACGCACCACAATCGCTGCCTTGCAGCCGGGAATGTCGGTGAGCGTCACCCTGGCGGGAGATCAAAGCAAAGCCAGCCGCATTAACGCCAGCGATCCGCCTGCCACGCACTAGATTGAAGGTGGCGCCAGCGCGGATTATCCGCGGCATAGGCAGATGTTAGCCGGCGGCCGGGCGACGACAGCCCGTCGGCTGCATTCAGAATTTTTATCGCCGGCTCGATTGAAGGTTTCCGAGCGTTTTCGTAACCGCCTCACTCCAAAATGCCAGCCATCGGAATCACCGGCGGAATTGCTACCGGGAAAAGCTCGTTCCTGGCGGAATTGCGCCGGCTCTTGCCGGACGCCGAGTTTTTCGATGCGGACCGGGCGGCGCGGGAATTGACCGAGCGCGACCCGGAGGTGCGGGAGCAAATCGGCGAGGTTTTCGGGCGGGAGATTTATTCCCGGGATGGTGACTTGAACCGGGCCGCGCTTCGCACCATAGTGTTTGCCGACCCGGAAAAGAGACAGGCGCTCGAGCAGATTCTGCATCCGCGCATCCGGCGTCAGTGGGCGGTCCAAGCCGAAAGCC
>JBDUAE010000494.1:0-1913 GCA_040004805.1 Chthoniobacterales bacterium
TACGGCACCGCGATCGATGACGATGTCCTCTTGGGAAATCTCAAGCCCGCCTACGAAATCTACGGGCTCTACCAGAAGCGCGTCGATGAGCGCGTGGCGAAGGTGAAGGAGATGCTAAAACAGCCGCCCGACTTTAAGACTGACGCCACGATTGAAATTAGCCGACAAAAAGCCGCCTGGCCAAAGGACACAGCCGAAGCCGATGTGATCTGGCACGGCCGGATTTTAAACGAGCTCCTCCAGGAATCGCTCAGCGAACATCCGATCGAGCCCGGCCCCAAGTTGGTAGCGCGGCGTTACGACCGCCTCATGCGCAATGTCCACGAGGAGGATCAGCCCGAGCAGGTGAAGCTTTTCCTCGCCGCTCTCGCGCAGACCTACGACCCGCACTCGGAATATTTGAGCGAGTCCGACCTGAAAAATTTCAGCATTAACATGGGTCTGTCGCTCGTCGGCATTGGCGCCATGCTGCGCTCCGAAGACGGCTACGCGAAGATCGAGAGCCTGGTCGCCGGAGGCCCCGCGCAAAAGCAGGGCGGCATCAAAGTGGGCGACCGCATCACCGCCGTCGCGCAGGGTTCGGGCGAATTTAGCGACGTGCGCGACATGCGTCTCGATAAGGTGGTCGATCAGATTCGCGGGAAGAAAGGCACTAAAGTGCGGCTCCTCGTTATTCCTTCCGACGCGGCGGATCCTTCCAAGCGCAAGACGATCGAAATCGTCCGCGACGAAATCAAGCTGAAGGATCAGGAAGCACGTGCCGATATTGTCATCAAGAAGGACAAAAACGGCGAACCGGTGAAGCTCGGCTGGATCACTCTCCCCTCGTTTTATGCCGACATGGAACGGCACAAAAAGAGCACGACCCGCGACGTTCTCCTTCTCTTGAAACGTCTGAAAAAAGAGAACATCGCTGGCCTCGTGATCGATCTGCGACGCAACGGCGGCGGTTCTCTCGAAGAAGCAATCTCGCTCACCGGCTTGTTCTTGAAGTCCGGCCCGATCGTCCAGACCAAAGGCTCGAACGGCAACATCGTCGTCTCAAGCGATCCCGACCCGGGCATCGCTTACAGCGGACCGCTCGTCGTCCTAACCAGCCGACAGAGCGCTTCGGCCAGTGAGATTTTTGCCGCCGCGCTTCAGGACTACGGCCGGGCTTTGACCGTGGGCGATAAGAACACCTTCGGCAAAGGCACGGTCCAAACGATTCTCGAAATCGGGCGCTTTACTTCGCTTCTCGGGAGTAGCTCACAGGCGGATGGCGCGTTGAAATTGACGATCCAAAAATTCTATCGCGTGGCCGGCGGATCGACGCAGTTGAACGGCGTCGCCTCTGATATCGTGCTGCCGTCGTTAACCGACCTGCCGGAATTCGGCGAGGGCTCGCTCAAAAATTGCCTGCCTTATGACGAAGTGCCGAAAGCGCACTACACGATGTGGCCGGAGTCGCCTCAGGTTTACCTCGAAGAGTTGAAACATCGTTCCGCCGCCCGGGTGCAGGAAAATCCGGAATTCCATTACATCATGGAAGACATGGGACGACTACGCCAACGCCTCGACGACAACCGGATTTCGCTCAACGAAGACGTTCGCAAAAAGGAGATGAACGAGGACAAAGTGCGCAAGGACGGCCGCACGAAAGATCGGCTCGCTCGCCAGGATCAAGACTCGCGCGTTTACCGCGTCACTCTCGATAACGTAGATAAGCCAAACCTGCAGCTCGTCACTAACCCCAGCAAAACCGCTGCGACAGATAAGAAAGTCGCGCCGGAAGCAGCCCCCGATCCTGATGCCGATCCGCTTGATGGCGACAACGGAAAAGAGCCAGCGCTCGATCCGATCCGCGATGAAGCGCTCAACATCCTCGGCGACCTGGCGGATTTATCGCAAGGCCCGAAAACGGCCAGCGCCAC
>JBDUAE010000495.1:0-1912 GCA_040004805.1 Chthoniobacterales bacterium
AAGCGGCGAAGGCGCAGCAGGCTTTCCAAAACACCCTGCGCGCGGCTGCTTTGCGCGCCGCGCAAGGTGAGCCGGTGCCGGATCGGCTCTGGTTTTTTCGCGATGCGCGCTGGCAATCGCTGATCGCGAGCGAGAGCGGTTTGCAACCGGAGCCGGGAACGGTGGAGGAAGCAGACCTAACGAGTACTTCGCCCGCGCAGGTCGCGGAACTTTCGCCGGAGCAGCTGGCGATTTGGATCGCGGGCGCGCCGGAGCCGCAGCGAGGTGCGTTGGCCGCCTACTATCTCGATGAATTTAACGCCGCGGAAATGATGACGTTGCTAGAATTGAAAGCAGGCGAGCTTTCCGCGCTGATCACGAGCGGCCGTCGGCAATTTCAGGCCTGGCTCAACGCGGTGACGCCGCCTTCCGAAGCATGAGTCTGTTCGCAACTTCCAAGCGCGAAACGGCGCTGGCGCGGATCGCCCCGATTACAGAAAAGGCGGGGACGGACCGCAGGATGCGCGCGGCGATTCTACACGCTAAGCGCAAAGGCCCGGCTGCAACGGAATTTGCACAGCAGCAAGCCTTCGACCGGGCGGTGGCTCGGCGGGTGCGCGACATTCCGGTCTCAGCGGAAATCTCCGAATGGTTTCGGAATGAGAAACTGATCCCGGCAGCGAAGCGCGGCTGGCGGAAGACGCTCCGTAATCCTGTGATTCTTTCGATCGCGCTCGCGCTCTTCGTGATCCTGGGCGTGGGCGTGTATGTGGTGATCGAGCGGATGAATGAATTTCCGGGTTCGGGCACGGCCCGGAAACTCCTGACCATCGCGAGCTCGATGCGCGGTGTCCCGATGGATGCGGTGACAGCGGAGACCGGTTCGCTGAATGACTTCTTCTTCATGAAATACCGGCTCGAGCATTACAATGTGCCGCCGGAATTCGCGGGCCTGCGCAGTTCTGCCGTGCGCGTTTTTGATGATGATGAAGGCCGGCGCGTGGCCCAGATCACGGTCGCGGATAAACGACTACAGCTTTTCTTTTTCCCGGCCGAGCGCAATCTACAGACCGGGCAGCCGATTGAGTTTTCCGGTTGGCGCTACGTCGAAAATGAGAATTGGACCGGCGCGGTCCGGGTGCGCGACGGCGTCTATTTTATGGCGGCGGTGCGAGGTCCGCGGAAAGAACTGGCGCCCTATCTCGCGAAGCATTCGGCGGCGGCAGAACCGGCGAGCTCACCGCGTTGACACGATGGCGCGCGGCGTCCAATTTTGTGCCCCTCGCCAGCCCCGAAATCCTTCGGGGTGCGGTAGCTCAGTGGTAGAGCAGCCCCGAAAGCGTTCGGGGTTGGTCGGGGATTCAATTTCAGACAAAGATGCCAGGGTAGCTCAGTGGTAGAGCAGGGGACTCATAAGCCCTTGGTCGGGAGTTCAACTCTCCCCTCTGGCAGATTTTTGTGGTGCAGTGAAGGCCGTGGTGGGAGAGAGCAGCCCCGAAAGCATTCGGGGTTGGTCGGGAGTTCAACTCCCCCCGGGGCAGTTTTCCGAATGGCTTGGGTTTACATCTTGAAGGGCGCGAACGGCCGACATTACATCGGCTCGACCGTCGATCTGGAGGCGCGTTTTTCGCAGCATCTCCGCGGGCACACGCACACGACGAAACGACTGGGTGGCGACTTGAAAATCGTGGCGCGCAAGTCTTTCAATAGAATCGACGAAGCGCAGCGAGTGGAGCGGGCGCTCAAAGCGAAGAAAAATCCGCGATTGGCGATTTTCGCCCTGGAGCAATGGTAGAGCAGCCCCGAAAGCATTCGGGGTTGGTCGGGAGCTCAACTCTCCCCTGTGGCACTTCTTCCGCGACCGTGGCGGTGACTTTATTCTCGCGGAAATGACGGCGCGTTATCTCGAAGATGTGCGGGTCGGGGAACGATT
>JBDUAE010000496.1:0-1911 GCA_040004805.1 Chthoniobacterales bacterium
ATTTTCACCGCTTCGGGGTGATAATCGAGCAAGCGCGGCGCAAAGGTACAAACGACATAGCCGCGGATCTCAAACGTCTGATGGATCGGCGGCGGCTGATGCACCGTGCCGGTAATCGGCTCGAAATCCTGCGCGTTAAAGGTGAATGGATAGACGTAGCCATCCCACCCGACGACATCGAAGGGATGATGCGCATGGACCACCCGCGTCCAGCGCGGGCCGTCCTTTACCAACACCGCTACATCCTCCTCCTTATCGATCGTGAGGGTTTCCGAGGGCCCATGGAAATCGCGCTCGGAATAGGGTGAGCCCATCCGGATTTGGCCTTCGTGATTAATATAACGGCGAGGAATCCGCACCGGCCCCTTCGATTCGAGAATGAGGTAATCCTCGTCCTCCACCTTATCCGGCACCAGCCGGTAGGTAATCCCACGCGGGATCACGATGTAATCTTCCGCGCGATAACGCAGCTTGCCGAAGGGCGATTCCAGGGTGCCGGCTCCGTGGAAAACGAAGATAATTTCGTCCGCGCCGCCGTTCCGATAATATTCGTATTCGTCGTAGGTCTTGGCGGGCTTGAGCCGGTAGGCGATCATGTCCTGATTGAAGAGCATCGGAATGCGACCCGTGTAGAGGTCGCCTTGGCGCGGGACGTGCGCCGCTTTCAAGTGATGATGACGCAGGGGCGCGTCCGCCACTTTTTTTAGTTCCTCATACTTGAGCAATTCCACGCTGCGCACCCGCGTCGGCGGGCGCAGATGATACATGATCGAGTAAGCCTCGTTGAAGCCCTCAGTCGTGATCACATGCTCGTAATAGATGCCCTCGTTCTTGTAGCCCGGTCCGGCGCCGTTGCGATGGAACCAGATGTGATGTTTCCGTGGAATTTCCCCGAGCTTTTGATATTGCGGCATCGTTTTTCCCTTTACAAATTCCCGCGCGCGTCCTGCTCCTTTTCCAAAGCCTCGAAGAGCGCCTTGAAGTTACCCTTCCCGAAACTCTTCGCACCCTTGCGCTGAATGATCTCGAAGAACAACGTCGGCCGATCTTCCACCGGCTTCGAGAAAATCTGTAGGAGATAACCCTCCTCATCCCGATCGATCAGAATCCCCAGCTTCTGCAGCGGCTCCAGATCCTCATCGATCTTCCCTACGCGCTCCAATACCGTCTCATAGTAGCTCGCGGGAATACTGAGGAACTCCACTCCGCGGCTCTGCAAATCCGTCACCGTCTTGACGATGTCGGCTGTGGCCAGTGCGCAATGTTGCACCCCTTCCCCATCGTAGAAGTCCAGATACTCCTCCACCTGCGACTTCTTCTTCCCCTCCGCCGGCTCATTGATCGGGAACTTCACAAACCCGTTCCCGTTGCTCATTACCTTACTCATCAAGGCTGAGTACTCGGTCGAGATATCGTTATCGTCGAAAGAGAGAATGTTGCGGAAGCCCATCACATCCTCATAGAACTTCACCCGCGGGTTCATTTGGTTCCAGCCCACGTTACCCACACAATGGTCCACGTAGAGCAGTCCAGCGTCCGGCGGATTGTAATTCGTCACCCACTTCCGGAAGCCCGGCATAAAAGTCCCATTATAATCCCCGCGCTCGATAAATAGATGCACCGTATCCCCATAGGTATGGATACCGCTCATCACTACCCGGCCATCGTCATCCGAAAGAATCGTCGGCTCCAGGTAGCTCTTCCCGCCCCGCTTCGTCGTCTCTTCCCAGGCCGAGGTCGCGTTCTGCACCTTTAGCGCCAGCACCTTCACCCCATCCCCATGCTTCGCCACGTGATCCGCGATCGGATTCCCCTTCCGCAGCGCCGTCGTCAGCATCAGCGTCAACTTATTCTGCCGGATCACATAACTCACCCGATCCTTCACCCCCGTCTCCGGCCCCGCATAGGCCA
>JBDUAE010000497.1:0-1906 GCA_040004805.1 Chthoniobacterales bacterium
GCATCGCCATTCGCCGGGATCGGCGTGCGATCCGTCACCGCTTCCACATCGCGGGAAAGGTGATCCCATTGGATAAAAAGCAGCCGCCCCGCGTGATCCACGAACGGCTGGAAAATTCCGCTCGGCGCATGGACGAGGTGCCGCAGATTCCCGCCCGCCACCGTCGGATCGATCGACCACAGCCCGGTATTGATCGGCTGGAGCAGGTACTCATCCCGCTGCGGGTAAAGGGACACCAGTCCGCCGCGCGGCTGATCGCTGGTGAAGATAATGCGCCCATTCGTCCCGTAGCAGGCGTGCAGATTGTTATAGTTCGCCGGTTGATTCGGCACCGCCGCGATCTGCGCCGCGGCGCCCGCCAGCACCTGCGGCAAATTCGTCACCTCATAGAGCTGCCAATAGAAGATCGTCGTATCCGCCGCACCAGACGGCGCCCCCACCGCCATGGAGAAAATCGCCCGCGTCGCATCCCAATTCACGAACGGATGCTGCACCGCAATCCCCGCCCCATCCTGCGCGCCGGTCGCGTTGCCAGTGGAGCTGGCGCCCAATCCGAAGCCCGCTTCCTTCGTCAAATTCCGCACCGTCCCATTCGGCATCCGCAACATCAGCGCCCCGCCACGGCCCGCGCTGCGCGTATCGCCCAGCGGATTTTGAATCGCCGACGCGCACGAGAGCCGCGTCGCCGACGCCGTCCGGTTATTGATCTCATCCGGCATCGGCACCTGCGTCACGTAGAGCAGGGGATTCGCGGGATTGCTCGCCAGCAGCGAGGAGGAAAACGCCAGGGAAATTGCGCAGAATATCTTAAACACTTGGCACCCCTGTACGCAGAAGCCATGCCCGCGATGACACATTCCCGGTGCGAAAAATATTCGGCGCGAGCATTTTTACGCTCGCCGCGGATCGCTCAGCGCGTCACCGCGTCCGCCCAGTGGAGTCGGGTAAATTTGCGACCGCTGTCGGATAATTTCGGCTTCGCGCATGAACTCGTAATTATCCCAAACGCGCAGCGGCGCGGCGTGCTTGGAATCGGTGCGCACGAAGGTGGAGATGCAATCCAGCAATCGCCGGCCGCGCCAGTTGATCCGCTCTTGCCGGATGCATTGCAGTCCGTGGGTTGCGCAAAGTTCGCGAAACAGTTCCGCCGTCATGTCGGCTACGCGCGAATGATTCGACTCCGCCAGCCCCATCTTCGTCCAGAGCCGGCGCGCCCCAGCCGACACTATTTCATCAAACGAGCGCGCATAGGCTCCGAGATTCGAGTGATGAATAAAGCCCACCCCATCCTTCCGCAAAATCCGCCCGCACTCGCGCACATACGACTCGATCGCCACCCGCGGCGCGTGGACTAACGAGTCGAAGCTAAAAAGAAAATCGATCGACCCGTCCGCGATCATCGCGAGCGATTCCCCATCGTTGTGGTGATAATGTAGGTGCGTTTTCTCCGCGAACCGCCGCCGACACGCTGCGATGCAGCGCTCTTGGAAATCCACCAGATGCATTTGCAAGCAGAGCCCCTCGAGATAGTGCGTCCAGCGCCCGAACCCCGGCGCGAGTTCCAGGATCGTCTTCGTCGGCACCCACTCGTGGATGCGCGGAAGCAACGTGCCGGCCCATTGCGAGGCAGAGCAACCCCACGGCGCCGACCATTCCTCGCCCTCGTCCTTCCAATCGTAGCCCGCCCCCGCCGGTGAGGGCGCAGCTTTCATTGACGCTGCATCATTTTCATCCAGCACGAGGACGAAATTGATGAACCATCCGCCGCGCGAAGGCAAGACTTGCAGCGGCGCGAGCTCTGGAACCGCCATCTTCGAAACGCTGCGTGGAACTCCTCGCGTTAGCCAGCATTTTGGCGATAAAAGGTGCATGGGCGGCCGGAGAGTCGATTTCATCGTCCTCGCGC
>JBDUAE010000120.1:0-6311 GCA_040004805.1 Chthoniobacterales bacterium
GTCGTGACCCGGCGGATGCGTTGCAGAAATTCGCCGGTCGGTTCGACGCCGAGCCCGATGAAGTTTAGATATTTTTTCATGTTCGCGACCTGCGCCGCTTCGCGTGGACCGCTGACGTGAACGGCCTCCCACAAGGCGCGGATGTAATCGAGAACATCGCGGCCGCGGGGGCGGAAAATTTTCTCGCCACGCCGGTGTTCGCGAATCTGGCGGAAGAGCCAGGGATTGCGGATGACGCCGCGACCGATCATCAAACCGGCGGCACCGGTTTGCGCGAGGACCTCTTCGGCTTTGTCGGCTGAGTAAACGTTACCGTTCGCTAGGACGGGGCACGCCATGGCGGCAACGGCGCGCTCCACGAATTCGTAGCGCGGCGCGCTCCGGTACATTTCCTTCACCGTGCGCGCGTGCACGGTCAGGAGATCGAGATCGTGCCGCGCGAAAACGGCGAGCAATTCCTCGAAAACATCGGCATCGTCGAAACCTATTCGTGTTTTGACGGTGAACGGAATCTCCACCGCCGCGCGCAAGGCGCCGAGGATTTGGTCGATCCGTTCGGGATCGCGGAGCAAGCCGCCACCGGCGCATTTTTTGTAAACGATCGGCACTGGGCACCCGAGATTCAGGTCGATCGCAGCCACGGGATGCTCCTGCAATTCGCGCGCAGTGCGAACGAGCGCGGCCACGTCATTACCGATCATCTGCGCGATAACGGGGCGGCCGGTGGGATTGTGCGTGATCGATTTCAAGATCGCGGGCTCGAGCCGCGATTGCGGGAGGACGCGAAAGTATTCGGTGAAATAGACATCGGCGTTCCCGTAGCCGCTGATCAGGCGCATGAACGGCAAATCCGTGACGTCCTGCATGGGCGCGAGGGCGAGCACCGGGTCAGGGCCGCGGAAGAGCTCTTGGAATTCGTGACGCCGATTCACCCCGCCACCCTACCGCGAAGAAAAGCGTTCGTGAACAGCAGGTCTTCTTCACTAAATTGACCCATGCCCATCGCTCAACCCTGTGCCCATCTTCGCGCTATTTCTGAAGTGAAGCATCCCGCGCGGGCGGAATGCGCGGAATGCGTGAAGACCGGCGACGAATGGGTCCATCTCCGGACCTGCCAGGAGTGTGGGGTGACGCTTTGTTGCGATAGTTCGCCCAATCGGCACGCGTCGCAACACGCGCGAGCCGCGGGGCACCCCGTCATCGCTTCGGCGCAGCCTAACGAGCGGTGGCTCTATTGCTACCCAGACGATGCCTTCGTGGAATACTAGGCTGTTAGGCTGACCGTCGAGGTCGTTTGACCCAACACCAAAGCGCCAGTCCGATGCACGAAAAAATAGAAACGAACAGTCCCCGCAGGACTGACCTCGGCTGGTAAAGAAAATGAATATGATGCGAGCCCGCCTCCAGGAAGACGCCGCGTAAATTGTAATCGGCGCGGAGTAAGCTGGCGCGCTTCCCGTCCACTGTGACTTTCCAACCCGGATAATGATTGTCGCTCAAGACCAGAATCGAAGCCGCGGACGCAGCGGTCGCGATCTCAACCGCGTTCGGTTCATAGCGGACGATTTCGGCATGTTGGTCGTTAGGCTGAAGCAGCGGGGCCGGTAAATTCGGTAGTGTATTTAGCAGCACTGTCCGCCGTGGATCCCAGAGTTCTCCATCCGGAAATTTCCCGGACCGGATGACGTCCAGCTTCGTACTATCGGACATCGCGCGAGCCTCGCTCGCCAGCCACACCCGCGGCAAGGCTTCACTATTTTCATAGAGGTCCACACTGCCCGCACGTTTCACTCGGATCCAACCGGCCACGCCGTCGTCGGGATTTTGGGTCGCGGATAATCGCTTGTCGCTGAACGTTAGATCGCCGATTTTCGTGGAGGCGGGGAGAAATTGCGGTGCCGCCGATGGGCGAGCGGGTGCGATCAGGTAACGAACGTTGAGCAAATCGAGCGCGCGACTTTCAAGGACACTTTTCGCGGTGTCGGGAAACGCGCCCCACACTTTCATGTCACCAGCGAGCCGGCTGTAACGCGCCAGCCCAAAGCCGTCGTAACCTGCGGCATTTTCGATGTGATGCATCATGTAGATGTCTGGTTGGAGCGCGACGTTGAAGGGGAACGAAGCAGTCGCAGTCATGTCGCCGAATGGCTTTTCCAACGTGAGAACGCGATCCTTTCCCGGCGTGAGGCCTTTTTCATTCCGAAGAAATTTCGCGATGGGCGGCTGGTGAAAAACCGGATGATCGCGCCGCGGACTGCCGGCACGCCAACCGCTAAATTGGCCCCAGAGGCAGAGATCCAAGAGAAGCAGACTAACGAGCGCAATTGTCGCGAAGCGCTGATTTCGAGTGAAGCGAATCAAGATCCAGCCGCTCGCCGCCGCGATGACGGGCGGGAGGAATAATTCTGGCGCGCGCAGGAACGAGACCGGGCCGATTCGTCCCAGCCGGAATTCCGACGGGCGAAAGATGGTGACCAAAGCCCAGGTGATAAGGAAAATGGCGGCCACAAGGAGCGCAACGAACGCTCGAGAACGCTTCATTTGCGGCAGAAATGTGACCGCTCGCCCCGCCAGAACCGCGAGCGCGAAATCGACCTCCATCATGTGCCGAGCAGGCACGCGAAAGAGATTGAGGACTGGAATGTGATAGACGATCCGATAGAGATCGAAGGGCCAGAAACGTCCCAAGCTCAGAGCCAGAGCCGCGAGCGCCGCGCAGGACCAGAATGTCGTTAATCGATCGCGTCTAACGAATGGTGCGACCAGCGCGAGGGTGAATCCAATTACGCCGACGTAGCCGATATATTCGCCGTAGAACGCTTCGCTCAGATACGGTGCTTTAAACAAGGTGCCATCGCCGCCACCGACAAGATAAGGCGCCAAGAAAGTCAGGAGAAAGACGGGCGGGAGCGAGAAAGAGGTAAAAAAATCATAGGTGGCAGCGTTGCGAATGCTCTCGCGCAAAAGCTCGATCGTCGGGAGAATTTGGACGGCGCCGAGGAGGAGCCCGGTAGCGATAAAGACGAGCGATTGCAGATACGCGCGCCGCTCTATTGGATTCGTTAAGCCACCGAAAATTGCATAACCGCCCGCGAGGATCAGGGAATAGAGTAGCGTCTGCGGATGACCCGCGAAAACCTGGAGCGCGACGAAAATGGCGATCACGGCGCCGCGTTTACGTTCTCCGGTCGCGCCGTAGCCATCGATGGACCAAAGCAACCAAGGTAAAAGCGCGGCGACATGAATGACGTTGAGGTGCCCGATTTGCGCGACGAAAAAGCCGCAACACTGCCAGATGATGGCGGTGGTGAGTGCGCCGGCGATATTTACGCCGGTGCGCCGCGCGTAAAAAAATGCGCCTAGCGCCGCGGTGCTGTAGGCGCCGAGCACCGCCAGATTCATCGCCGCGCCTGGACCGAGGATGAGGAAAAACCAATTGAGCGGAAAGAGCACCCCGGCCTGGGCGGAGGCGAAGAGCGGCATGCCGCTGAAGAGATAAGGATTCCAAAGTGGCAGATGTCCCTCGCGCAACATCTGCGCCGCCGCGACGCGCAAGGGGAGGCCGAAAGTGAGCGCGTCATCCGGCGCGAGAACAAGTCGCCCGCTTATGGCCGGGAAAAAATAGACGAATGGAAATAAGGCGACGAAGATCGCCGCGAGCCCGCCGGGCGAGAGCAGACGCTCCCGAAGTGAAATTTTCATCTCCTCAGCAAACGCCACCGATGGATTCGTTAGGCAAGATCAGCCGTCCAACCATATCGCAGCGTGCCATCGTCATCCTGCTTCTATTCTGGATGGGAGCGAACATGCTGAGCGCTCTCGCGCATAAGAGCATCACGACCGACGAGATCATCCACATTCCGGCGGGATACTATCATCTCTTCGCCGGGAACTACACGATCAATAACGAGCACCCGCCGCTGGTGAAAATGATCGCGGCCTTACCCATGCTCTTCGTCCAGCCGGACGAGCCGCCGCTCCACCCGTTGGAGCAATTGGAATCGCACATCCGCACCGACGAAGCCTATGCAGCTTTTTGGACGGCGAATGCGGCCCGCTTCGAGACGATTTGTTTCTGGGCGCGTGTACCGATGGTTCTTCTCACGCTCGCGCTCGGCTGGCTGATTTTTGTTTTCGCCAACGAAATGGGAAATGCGCGCGCGGGCGTCTTGGCCGTCGCCTTATTCGCTTTTGAGCCGACCATTCTGGCGCACGGGCGGATCGTGCATACCGACGTGCCGGCGGCGCTCGCTTATCTCCTCTTCGTCTTCGCGCTTCTTCGCTATTGGCAAACGCCGTCAACACGAACGGCTTGGCAGGCGGGTTTCCTTACCGGCATCGCATTAATCACCAAATTCTCGCTCATCATTGTCGGGCCGCTCCTGGCAGCCGCAGTCATTTTCGTCTGGATTAAACGCCCGGCGGGCCGTGGCCAGATTTTGCGACACGCACTTCTCGCCGCGCTCCTTATCCTTCTTGTGATCAATCTTGCCTACCGTTTTGATCACGGCGCGCTCCTGCATTCCGATGTCACCTGGATCGCGACCAAGACTCCCGGCCAATTCCAGCAGGCCACCGACGTGATCAACTTTTTTGCCGCGATCCTTCCGACCTACTTCCTCTACGGCATCTACAACGTCACCATTCACAATCACTTCGGCCACCCCGCCGCCCTCCTCGGTCAATACAGTGATTTCGGCTGGTGGTATTACTTCCCCGTCGCCTTCGCGCTCAAGACTTCGCTTCCTTTCCTACTCGTCACGATCTCCGCGCTGCTCTGGGCGATCTGGTGTTTGAGCGTAAGAAGCGATAGGCGATTGATTTTTCTGCTCGCGCCGCTGGCGGCTTACACGGCGCTTTGCCTAACGAGTGGCATCAATATCGGAGTCCGGCATTTTCTCCCAGCCTTTCCCTTCCTGTTTCTTCTCGGCGGTTTGATGCTCGATGCCATCTTGCGCGGCCCGACCGGGCGCGTGTTCCGGATGGGCGCGGTCGCGTTGCTCGTCGGTGCGATGGCTTTTGAAGCAGTGCGCGTTTATCCCGATTACATCCCTTACGTGAACCAACTGCGCGGGGCGAAGCAGGGCTGGGAGCTTCTTTCCGACTCCAATGTCGAATGGGGCGACGACGTGAAAGCGATGTCCCTTTATCTGCGCGCGAAAGGCGAAACCAAGGTTAGCGCGGCGCTGGCGGCGGGCTGGTTAACCACGCGCTTCTACGGGCTCGAATATATCGACTTATGTTCGCTTCCGGCAGATCGCGCGCCGGAAACAAAACACGTTGCGATCGGCGCGAGCTTCTTGAACGGCTCCACCGTTCCAGGATCCGACAAACTCATCGGCGATATGCGGCAGGATCTCTTCGCGGCTTATCGCACTCGGATGCCCGAAGCGATTTTCGGAAATTCCATCTTTCTGTATCGGGTGAAGTAGCGCAAAAGCGTGGCGAAAAGAGGGCCCTGGATTATCCCTAACCGCCGCCACCAACCAGTGACGCTCTAGAACAGGCATCGCTCGGAGCCAATGATCGTGAACAGGCACGGTGAAGGCAGTGCCTTCAGTTCTCGCTTAGAATAGCGAGGGAGCTTGTCGGCCCCCCGAAATGATCCAGCTTGCCGCACGACGTTCTGATGTCGTTCAGCACGAAATAATTCCCGGGAAGTATCGGAGTAGATCAGGCCCACTCTCCGCGAACGTCGACGGAAGAAAGCGACTATCCTAACGATCTCGCCCTTCTTGACCGCCGTGCTCGACCCGACGGCGGAGCGGCACCTCCCCGGCAAAGGAACCCATTGTCTCGCGGACGGCAGCCGGCTCCAATTCGCGGCGCCGGTCCATTCCGAGAGGGCGATCTGGAAGCCGCGAGGGGCGTGCTGAAAAGAGTCGCGCCATTTTGGCGAGCCAGTCCCCGCACCGCTCGGCCGAGATCCGGTGGGACGAGCGAGACCCAGCGTTCCCGCTCCCCCGCAGTTTCCCTGCGCTCGGCCGCTCGACCCGACATCGGCTCGCGAGACCCTGGCGATATGCAATCGCGTTCCGTATGCATGACCCGCTGACCCTCACATTCGTGGATGGCTTAGCTGAGATTCTCGGACCCAAGGATTATCTCAACTTTGTGAGTTACCCCTTCATCCGATAAAGGGATTTGTCTTGCGGCGGCAGGCAGTGACTCGCCGTCCAAAAAAAGACTCACGACTCCGCGACTAACGTGGTGAGGATTGGTCACCGCGATTTCGTACCTCGTGGAATGATATCGAAACGCGAGCTCGAAGCCGGGCCACGATTTTGGAATGCAGGGATCGATCAGGAGGT
>JBDUAE010000121.1:0-6270 GCA_040004805.1 Chthoniobacterales bacterium
GCGGGTTGGGCTTGATCGGGACTTCGTTCGCGAGTTTTTCGAGGAGAGCCGCGCCTTCCGGATCGTCACGAAGATGATCGCAGAGTTCGTCGAAGGCCGGAAAAAGAACGGGCGGACTAACGAAGAGAACGGGCTTGGCTTGCTGGCGGGAGAGGATGATCTCGTGCGCGGTGCCGACGCTGTAAATATTCGTGGGGCAATAGGCGATGGTGAAGTCGCTGGTGTCGACCATGCGGAGATCGATATGGAGGGTTTCCCAGAAATTTTCGGCGCAAGCGGAGCGGGTTTCGTCGCCGGGTTGGCCGGGAGCGAAGGTCCAGTTTTCGCGGACGTCGATGGTGTTGACGTCTTCGAGGCCGTATTGGTGCAGGCCGCGGACAGCGGGCTTGAACCACGGATCGAAGACGATGCTGTCGAAGGAGCGGAGGAAATCGCCGACGCGGTTGCGCCAGCCGGTGTTTTTTTCTTCTACTCGCGACGCGACAAAATCCATCGGTCCAGATAAATAGATGCGAGCCCCGCGAAGATGATTGGTCGCTTTCATGAGTAAAATGTACGAGACCCGATGCGGTTATCCTAGCCGTTGCCCCAGCGCAGGCGAGGTCGTTTACGGTAGGTTGAATTATTTTTGGAAATTCCAGTCCAAATCCACGTCTCGGAGGCCGCTCTTGCGAATTATGAGAGACGGTCCTGAATTCCCTGCTTTATGAAACGCCACCATTACCTCGATCGTTATCGGATCGTGACCGACGCGACGGGGGCGGAAGTAGAAATCCGGCGGGGACTGCGCAGCGTGGTCTACAAGGCGGACGATGCGCGCACGGGCGAAGAAGTGGCGCTGGAGGTTTTCTCTGATCTCGCGCCGGAAATGTTTGCGGAGCTGGCGCAGGAAGCGGGTACCGCGCAGGAATTAGCGCACGTGAATGTGCCGCGGCTCTTCCGATTCGGCCGGGAAGAGGAGCAATTCGTCACGGCTTCGGAGTTTTTCGATGGCACCACCGCAGAAGCCTGGGTCGCGACGCATGGGCCGATCCCAGCCGCGCCCGTGGTGCGGATCGCGCTTCAGGTGGTAAGCACGCTAGGTTCGGCGGCGTTCCTCGGCATCGTGCACGGAGCGATCAATCCGCGGAATATTCTTTTTGTGCCGGGCCAGACCGCGCAGGGCGATTGGCCGCTGGTGAAGGTGCTGGACCTGGTGGGCCTGGCGCCGGCTTTCACGGGCGCGCAGTTCGCGGGCGAGCGCGAGTTTACGGCGAAATTCGCCAGTCCGGAACAACTGGAAAACGGGACGGTGGATTTTCAGGCGGAGATTTATTCGCTGGGCGCGACGCTTTGGTTTTTGCTCACGGGCGAGGCGCCGTTGCCGGATGCGGAACTCCCGCGCGCGACCGGCATTCCGAAACCGATCCTGCAACTGCTCGAGGAAATGCTCTCGCCAGATCCAGCCGCGCGGCCGCACGATCCGGTCGCATTCGAAGAGCGACTCCGGAGTTGCCTCGAACAAGTGGAACGCCGGGAAGCAATCGGGCGCCGCTTCGGGATGCCGGTGGTGGCACCGGCGCCGCCGACGCTGCTCCGCCCAGCTCGCCGCGCCATCTCGTGGCGGCCGCTGGCGATTGCAGCGATTCTTCTTTCTCTGGCGACGTTGGGCGCTTTCTTTCTCCCAGAAAATTTACGGCCGACACGCTGGATCACAGGCGCGAAACCAGTAGACGAAATGGGAGTGGCAATAGGCGTGCCCGACCGAGTGGCACGGGCCGTCGCGACCGAGCCGGAATTCGCTGCCGCCACGCCTGACCAAACGGAGCCAGTTCCGGCGGCGGTGACCGTAAACGAGGTCCAAACCACGAGCGCGGCCGTGGCGGAAAACGCCCCTCCAGAACCATCGTCGCAGCCCTTGGTCGCGGATAATTCGATTGTGCCAGGTGTTTCGGGCAGTGCGGAAGCGATCTACGAACAGCCCGCCCTGCCGCCGGCGGAAGGCGGAGCGACGGCTGCGTTCGTCCGAGCAGCCCCTGCGATCGAAGTTGCCTCCGCTCCAGTGGAATTGGCGCCGCCCGCGGAAGGGCCAGCGAGAACAATCGCGCACGCCGACTTGCCTCCGCCACCAACCGCGAAGGATGATCGCGCGACGGAGGAGAGAGAATCCCAACCGCCCCGTGCTAAACCCGAGCCGGCCGAACCGCGATTCAACGGTTTGCCGGTGCGCCGCGCTGAGCGCCTAACAACAGCCGACATCGAACCGGCACCGACCGAGCGCCGCGTCGTGCACGCGCCGAAACGCGTTAAGCGCGTCAATGGGATGGAAGTGCGGGCGGCCGAACCGGTATATGAAACTGCAGGCGGGCGCACTTTGCCGACACGCGCGAAACGCGGGCGTTATTTCGGGAGGACGCCGGATGGCGAGCTCGTGTTTGAAGCGCCCGAGGAGCACGGCGGCCCCGCCTCGCCCCGGCACTAGCGCAGTTTTTTACCGACGCAGGCTTTGTGCCTCGAGCACTTTCTCGGCAGCGACGCGGCGAAGATTCGCCGTCAGCCCGATTTTTGAGAGCGTCCAGATGATCCACTTAGTGGGATCGAATTCCCACGGCTTCACCCCGTTCCGATAGTCGTGTTGGAACTCGTGGTGATAGTTGTGATAACCCTCGCCGAAGGTGAAAAGCGCGAGAAGATGGGAATCACGCGCGCTACACCGGTCGGAATAGGGTTGGCGGCCGAGGGTGTGGCAGGCGCTGTTAATGAGGAAGGTGCAATGCTGGAGCACGGTCACGCGCGCCACCCCGGCGATGAGGAAACCGCCGAGAGCGCCGATAGGTCCGTCCCAAAGCCAGCCGGCAAAAGCTGGTAGCAGAAATGCCACAATCACGGCAATGAGATGGATGTGGCGATGCTGCCACATGATGAGGCGGTCTTGTTTTAAATCGGGGACGTTATCGAAAGGCGGTTGCGGGCTCATCTTGAAGAGAAGCCAGCCGATGTGAGCATAGAAAAAACCCTTCGAGATGTCGTAAGGATCGTCGTCGTGATCAACGTACTTGTGGTGCCGGCGATGCTCGCTCGACCACATTAGGACGGAATTTTCGAAGGCGCCCGCACCGAAAATCAGGGTAAACAACCGCACCGGCCACGCCGCCTTGAAAGCAATGTGCGAAAAGAGCCGGTGATATCCGAGGCTAATGCTGAATCCGCAGGCGCCGAACATGACGAAGAAGAGCGCGAGGTGGAACCAATCCAGCCCAAACTTCCAGAGATAGAGCGGCACGGCGGTGACCGTGAGGAGCGCAGTGCCGATCAGAAACGAACTCGTGATCCAGTTAATCCGACTCCGCGGCACATGGAGCAGCGTGCGTTCCGGACTGGGCGACGATTGGTTAGGCGAGGAAACACCTGCGCGCACTGAAGCGGGACGAAGGGGCGGACGCTCGGAGACGGGAGAAGAAACAGGCACTGGCGACGGTAGGTTGTCTGCTACCTAAAGCAATATTTACGCCGCTCTGGCGCATCAGACTTTCATCAGTGGCCAAAAAAGATCGAGCGTAAGAAGGATCACGAGCGCGAGCGTGATCGTGAGGCCGAGGCCGACTTTTACGAAGTCGAGCACGCGATATTTTCCCGGGCCGTAAACCAGGAGGCAGGAGGGTTCGAACGGTCCGATGAGTGCGAGCGAGGCCGTGAGCATGATGCCGATGGCAAAGGTGCGTTCGTTCGCGCCGAGTTGATGCGCGGCCTTGAGCGCCACCGGAAGAACGACGAGCGCGGCGGCAGCGTTGGACATCGGCTGAGTAAGAATAATCGTGAGCACAAAGAAGCCGCCCAGAACCGCGAGAATTCCGAAGGGCTGGCAAACTCGAACAATAAGGTCGGCGAGGTAGGCCGCGCCGCCGCTCTTATCCATCGCGGTGCCGAAGGCTGTCATCCCGCCGATGAGAATGAGGAGGCGCCAATCGACGAATTCGTAGGCGCGTTGGACGCTGATGCAACGGGTGAGGACAGTCAGAACCGCAGCCGACAAAAAAGCGATCGAGAGCGGAACCAGCCCCAGACTGCCGATGAGGACGGCAGCGGCGAAAAGGATGATCGTGAGCATCCCTTTACGCGGGTCGTAGAGCGGCTCGCTGACTTCGCCCAGCAGCGAAAGCCCGGGGTGGCCGCGCAAACCCGCGAGACGCGGCGCTTCGCCTTGCACTAAGAGAAGATCGCCTACGCGCAGGACAATTTTGCCGACTTGCTCGCGCAGGGTTTGCCCGTGTCGGTAAAGCGCGAGGACAGTGAGCCCGTAATATTGCCGGAAATTTGCCTGGCGCAGGGTGCGTCCCGCGATGTCGCTTTGCGGAGTTAATAAAACTTCCGCGATGCGCATCTCCGAGCCCTGTAGGTCAAGGTCGCCCAGGCTGAACTCGGGCTTGATCTCGATTCCCTCGATTTTTTTTACCTTCATCAAGGTCTCGGCTTTCCCTTCCACGAGAAGGGTGTCGCCTTCCTCGATCAAAATATTGCGCCCGGGAAGTAGCTCGCGCTGCGCGCGCAGGATCTTCAAAATCTGAAACTCGAGCACGTTCAAATCGGAGTCGTAACTCGTCTGTCCGATTAAGGGCGAGTTCGGCAAAACGATGATCTCGCTCACGTATTCGCGCATGGCGTAGTTCGCGGTCAGGCTGGTTTCCTGATGATCGGGTAGGAGTCGCTTTCCGATCAGCATCATGTAAGCGAGCCCGACCACGACCAGGAGCAGGCCGATCGGTGTCACTTCGAACATGCCGATTTCTGCCATCCCCATCTTCTTGAGGTAACCGCTCACCGCCACATTCGTCGAAGTGCCGATCAGCGTGCAGGTGCCTCCGAGGATGGAGGCAAAGGCCATGGGCATCAGCAGCTTTGAACCCGCGATTTTCGCGCGGCGCGCCAGGGTCACCACCGGTGGCAAAAACATCGCGGTGACGGTGGTGTTATTCATGAACGCGGAAACGCCAGAAGTGCTCGCCATTAAAAGCAGGAGGAGGCGATTCTGATTCGAACCGGCCAGCTTTAAGAGACGGGTCCCGAGGAGGTCGAGCACACCGGTTTCTCGCAAGGCGCCGCTGATGACAAAGATCGACCCGAGAATGATGATGATGTCGTTACTGAAACCGTCGAACGCTTCCCGTGGGGTCAGGATTCCGCCCGTAACGAGCGCAATCAAAAGCATGAACGCGACGAGATCGACCGAGACCCGCTCGGTCGCGAAAAGCGCAACCGCGATCAGTAACAGGGCCAGGACGAAAGCGATGGAGAGCGTCATGGAGGTTAGTCGACTCTGGGTTTTACGATGGCTTTCGCACCGGGGAACGAGCTTCGCCGAAAGCGGCTATTTCACGAGAAAAATCCTAGCACAGAGCGCGCGGCGGAGATTGCGAGCGCGGCCAGGCTGGGTACTCTGGGAGCTTTCACCGCGGATAGCGACACGTCCGTGCGCGAAAGAAGAAAACACATGTGCTTTGTAACGATGGACACCACACCTTTAGCCGTCTTTATCGCATGATGAGATGGCGCACAAAGCGCGAACCGGTTCGGATTTCGCGCGAGATCGAGATCTCAAATAAGCACGGCTTTCACGCGCGACCGGCCGCGGCTTTCGTGCGCCGGGCTAATAGTTTTCGCTCGGAGCTTTTCCTCGTGCGCAACGGCGAGCGTTACGATGCGATGAGCTTGATGGATATTTTGCGTGGCCAATTCGAGTGTGGCGCCACCGCCACCCTGGAAGCATTCGGAGTCGACGCCGAAGAGGCGGTCAACGCTCTCTGTCAGGTCTTGCTCGACCTGCGCGATCAGGAAGCAAACGAGTAGTCGACGCTGTGCCCTACGCGTGGGCCTTGTGCCACGCCGCCAGCGTTTCCGCTTCTCGCTCGGGGGTGAGACCTGCTTTCAGCGTCTTTTGTCGGTCGGTCGGTTGCGCTTTGAACCAGGCCAGCGTGTCACGTGCCGTGTCGGCTAACGAACGGAAGGTCAACCCTGCCGCGAGCGCTTTTTGGTTCGGGGTTCGGCCCATTCCGCCATCTTCCCCGCGCGGCGGCACCCACACCGGCATATCGGACCACGGCGCAATCTTCTGTGCTTCGAGAAAATCCGCATCCGCCCACGTAAACTTCGCGTCCGACTTCAGCGCGGCCTTGATGCCATCCAGCATCTCGCCCATCGGCCACGGCTTCGCCGGTCCCGTTGCGTTGTAGATTCCAGTCGCGCGTTTCTCCGCCATGCGAATCGTCCATTCCGCGAGGTCGCGCGCGTCGATGA
>JBDUAE010000004.1:0-20896 GCA_040004805.1 Chthoniobacterales bacterium
CCTTGCGTGTCGCAGCTGTCTCTTGCGATTGTTTCATCTGTTGGTCGCGCTCGGCTCTCTTAGCATCAGCGGACTGCTTGGCCTGCTCCGCCTGCTGACCTTGCGCTGCTTTTTTCGCCTCAGCGTCCTGCTGCATCTGGGCCTTGCGTGTCGCAGCTGTCTCTTGCGATTGTTTCATCTGTTGGTCGCGCTCGGCCTTTTTCATTTCAGCTGACTGCCTGATCTGCTCGGCCTGCTGAGCTTGCGCCGCTTTTTTGGCGTTCGCATTCTGTTGCATCATCTGCTCACGCGTCAGCTTGCCTTGGTCCGCGGGATTTCCGATCCCGGGTGGAGGTGCGGCAGGTGCATTTATCATGGGTGGTGCACCAGACCCAACGGCAGCTTTCTTCAAATCCTCCGGATGAATCGGTTGAAGGCGCGCCGGCGGAACCACTTTTAAATCCTCGGTCTTCAGTTTTTGCTGTATTTCCGCTTTTACGGTCGGATCCGAGATACCCATCCAGCCGGTTTCCACCCTAGTTTGCGGGATCTTCGTTTTTACAACTTTGGGAGCAAACTCTTGCGCGCTGGCTTTCTGAATCTGCATCGGTGCCGCGACCAAGAGCTGATCGCCCTGCACCCTGGTGAACCCACCAGACGGCGCGCCGGCACTAAAGTCCACATTTGTCTCGTGCTGCAACTCCATGCGCCGGATCGGTCGCGTGGAATAGGCACTAAGCCTGTTGTAATCCGGACCGTAGTTATAAACGGTCGAGTTGTTATAGGTGATGTTAGTCACGTTCACCGTGTTGTTGATGTAGGTGATATTCTGCGAGGGCTCGTAAATGCGCTCGCGCAACACGGGATCTCCGATGTAGCGGACATCGACGAAATTGTAGTATTCCGGCCCGATATCGAATTCGAGGTCGACCCGCCCGGTAATCGGTTGTCCTTCGTAGACGACTTCACCGCCGCGACCGGAGTGACGCGGAGGTAATGGCGCCCAGCCAACGTGATCTCCGCCTGTCCTCCACGAGACCCAAGCCGGTCCCCATTCGCGACCTGGGACCCAGACCCATCCCTGATCGCGGATACGCGCCCAACGACCGTAGTGATATGTCGCCCACCCAAAGTCTTCATACGAGACCCAAGTCCAGCCGACATCCGTGTAGGCCCAGTAGCCATCGGAATAGGGACGCCAATGTGAATTGCTGACCGCCACGTTAGGCTGCCAGCAATAGCCATAGTCGCCCACGTCGACCCAATTGCCGTCGTCCCCAAGATTATTATAGAAGAAATCGATCGAGACATTGGCTCCTGCTTCCGCGCGCGGAGCCGCGGGGAGAAGAAGGCTAACGAGCGCCAGTGCAAATAAGATTCGTTTCATAGTTGGTGTTGTCTGTTGGAATTTAGACCCGGCGCGCCGCGCCGTTATTCATCCTTATTTCGATTCGAAACTCGGAGCCGCCATGGCCTTTCCCTTTCCGAACGCGCGAATGCAAATCAGCGCGCCCGCAAAACGACAAAAGACCGCGTCCGGTGTCGGCAAACGGACAGAATGTGGGTGTCGTTCGGATCGAGCGACCCGACCACCTGTCGATAATCTTTCACAGACATCACCGGCTGCTGATTGACCTCTTCGATCACATCGCCCTTGCGCAATTCCCCGGAAGCATCGTCGACATTCGTCACCACCACCCCATGCACTCCCGGGGGCAAATCCAGACGCTGCGCGAGCTCGGGCGTTAACTCGCCCACCTGCACCCCCGCGAGCGGCGCCTCATCCTGAAGATCTTCCTCGGGAGGATTCTGCGGCGAAGGCGCAACGCGCGGGATGATTCCCGGTTGCGGATTCTGCGGAGTCACGCCCGCAGTTTGATGATCGACCGGCCGCTCGCGCAGTTGCGTCTCCACTTTCAAAGGCTTTCCGTTCCGTGTGACTTCCAACTCGACCTTTTTATTCAGGTCGGTTTGTGACACCAAGGTAAGCAATTCTGGAAACGTCTTAACCTCGCGGCCGTCGAATTTCTGGATGACATCGCCAGGCTGGAGTTTCGCATCCGCCGCGGGCGAACCGGCGACCACACCTTCCACGACCACGCCACCAGTTCCCCGACCGTTCTGACCCGGAGCCTGGTTCCGGATCTCAATCCCGAGATAGCCATGAATGATGCGCCCTTTCGTGAGCAAACTCTCAAGCGCGTTTTTGACTGAATTTGATGGAATCGCAAACCCGATCCCTTGCGAACCGCCACTGCGCGAGATGATCGCGGTGTTGATCCCGATGATCTCGCCCCGCAAATTAATGAGCGGGCCACCGGAATTTCCGGGATTGATCGCAGCGTTTGTTTGCAGGTAATCACCGAAACCGTCCACTCGATTCGGACGACCTCGCGAGCTGATGATTCCGTCGGTGACCGTTTCCTCGAAACCGAAAGGATTACCGATCGCGAGAACAAAATCGCCGGCTTGCACTGCGTCGGAATCGCCGAGTTTTAGCGGTTTCACTCCCGGATCGTCGATCTTCAAGACCGCGAGATCGACCTGCGCGTCCGACCCCACGAGCCGCGCTTTTTTGGTCCGTCCATCATGCATTTGCACTTCGATTTCATCGACAGCTTCCACGACGTGATTGTTCGTAATGATGTGGCCCTCGGCCGAAACAACTACGCCGGAGCCCAGAGAATTTTGCACCATCTCCTGCTCGTTTGGGTTCCGGAACTGGCGAGAGTTACGATAGAAAAACTCAAACGGATCCATGTATTGCCGGCGGATCGGCACTTTTTTTGTCGTCCGAATGCTAACCACGGATGGGATCACGCTCGTGACCAAGGCGCGCCGCTCGCGACTGATCGCGTCCAAAGTGGCAACGGCTCCGGGTTCTACACTGGGACTTGACGCGAGCGTGTATTTTTCCGGCGTGGCACGGGCTGCCAGACTCAGGCCGCCGTGTTTCAGACGGTAATCGTAGAGGGCAGAAATTCCCGCCGCGAGCAGGCCAACAAAGAGGAGAAATTTAAGAAGATTTTTCATCAGCTGATGTGGGAGAAGGTTCGCCCCTGTTCTTCGACAACCAATGGCCGGAAACGTTGATTTTCCGCCGCCTCCAATCTCGGATCCCACTCCACGATCGCCAACGCTGCCGTCCGCGCCCGTCGCATCAAGTCCATATCCGTCTTCAAGTTCCCCAGTTTCAGGACTGGGAGTCCACTCTGCGCCGTCCCCAGCAAATCGCCCGGACCGCGCTGCTCCCAGTCCGCCTCCGCCACTTCGAAACCGTTGCTGGTTTTTTCCAGAACCGCCAGTTTCGCCCGCGCCTCCGGCGTCTTCTCTGCGCTCAATAAAATGCAGTAGGACTTGTGTTCGCCCCGTCCGATGCGCCCCCGCAGTTGGTGAAGTTGGGCCAAGCCAAAACGCTCCGCGTTTTCCACGATCATCATCGTCGCATTCGGAACGTCTACACCCACCTCAATCACGGTCGTGCTGACTAGGACACTCGTTTCGCCATGGCGGAACCGTTCCATGATCGCTTGCTTCTCGGGCGCGGGGATTCTTCCGTGCAAAAGATCGCAGCGAAACGGCTGCAGCCGCTCGCCCCAGACTTCGAACTCCTGCGCCGCCGCCTTCACCTCCAAATTCTCGCTCTCCTCGATCAGCGGATAGACCACATAAGCCTGCCGGCCCGCCTCCAATTGCGTGCGCAAAAATGCTAGCACGTCGGCTAATTTCGATTCATCGCGGACCGCCGTAATGATCTTCCCGCGATTCGCCGGCATTTCATCGATCACAGAAACATCGAGGTCGCCATAAACCGTCATGGTCAAAGTTCGCGGGATCGGAGTCGCCGTCATCACCAGCACATCCGGCGCCGGCTCCCGCGCCGTCAAAAGCGCCCGCTGCGAAACGCCGAACTTGTGCTGCTCATCGATCACGACCAGCCCGAGATTTTCGAACGTCACACCATCGTAAAGGAGCGCATGCGTCCCCACGATGATGTTGGGTTGATCCGCTGATTGTTCTCGGTGCGGACCCGGACCGTCGCTCTGCGAAAATAACGGCAGCGGCGCGTTCTCTTCCTGCCGCGCGCCCGTGCGCAAAGCGAGCCTGATTCCCAACGGCTCCAACCACCGGCACAACACCGCGTAATGCTGTTCCGCCAAAATCTGCGTCGGCGCCATGAAGGCCGATTGAAAACCAGCTTCGCACGCCAGCAACATCGCACCGATCGCCACCACGGTTTTCCCTGAGCCGACATCGCCTTGCAGCAGCCGGTTCATCGGTTGCTTCGAACCCAAATCCCGCCGCACCTCGGCCAGCACCCGGGTCTGCGCCTCCGTCAGATCAAACGGCAACGCGCGCAAAAAGCGCTCCAGTAATTCCCCCCTGCCGCAATGCGGCTTTCCGGGTCGCGCGCCAGCAGCCGCTCGGCGCGACGCGATCAACATCTGCATCTCGAAAAACTCGGAGAAAACCAGATGTGAACGCGCTTCCGCGAGCGCTTCCCAGGAATCCGGGAAATGAATTTGCTGTAACGCCGCACGACGTGAACCCGTCCCATGATTTCGTGGCAACAAAGTCTCGACTTCGTCGTCCGCGAGATTCTCCAGCGCGTGAAAGATCAGCCCGCGAAAGACCCGCTGCGACAAACCTTCCGTGGCCGGGTAAATCGGCGTGATTCGTCGGAAGTGAATCGATTCTTCCTCATCGCTCTCGATCACCTCAAACTCCGGATGCTCCAAACAAAGCCGCTGCCCGCGCAAACGCGGCTTTCCGAAAACGACGAGGCGCTGCCCGGTCGCAATCATCTTCTGGATGTAATGCGCATTAAACCAGCGCAGCACCAGCGGCTGACTCAGCGCGTTTGCTCCCTCCTCTTGCAAGGTGGCCTCAAAGATTTTCTTCCATCCTCCGAAACGGCGGAGCGCGGTCTTCGTTACCTCGCCACAAAGACAGATCGGGGTCTCGCTCTCATCCCGCGGGAATCCGGCAAATTCCCGCCGATCCTCATGGCGTCGCGGATAATGCGTTAACAAATTGCCGACCGTGATCACGCCCAGGCGCCGCAACGGTGCGAGCCGCGGCCGCGGCACCCACGCGCATTCTTCCAGTGGCTGCGCAATCTGCATCAATCAATCTCCCTCGCGGTTCGCAAGGCCTGTATCCGCAATTGTAGGCGTTTTTCGCCCAGATATTCGTCGGCTTGGAGGCAGAAGGCGATATCCCAAGGCGGCGGCGGGAGCGGCTCCGTTGCTCCATTGAAATAGATCGCCCGCGCCTGGTGATTTTGCTGCCGCAAACGCAGCCTCAGATGTTTCTCTTTCAACACTTGCGGAGCCACCACAGGCTCCACCGAGCGCGCAAAAAATGTCGGCTGCGCATTGCCGCTGCCGAACGGCTCGAGCAATTCATGCCAGTTCAGCAGCTCCGGTTTCAATTCCCGGAAGAACAATTCCTGATCGAGCTGCAAGCGCGCTTCGAGCGCGTCATCGGACAATAGTTCCCGCGCCGCCTGCCGAAAACTGTCGGCAAACTCCGGGAAGTTTTCTTCTTTGATCGTTAGACCAGCTGCCATCTCGTGCCCGCCAAATTTCTCCAGGAATTTTTCACAACGCCCGAGAGCTGCGACAATGGAGAGACCTTCCAGACTGCGGCCGCTCCCCTTACCCAAACCATCGGAATCGAAACCGATCACGAGCGCAGGTCGATGGAACTTTCGCACCAAACGCGACGCCACGATTCCCAGCACGCCCGGATGCCAATCGCGCGCGCCGACCACGATCGCAGCATCGCGCATAGGATCGTAGTCCAGGCCAACCTGCTCTTCCGCCGCAGCGCAGACTGCTCTCTCCACCGCCTGCCGCTCGCGATTTTGCCCATCCAGCAGCGCCGCCAGTTCCGTCGCTTCGGTTTCATCGCGCGTCAGCAATAATTGCAGCGCTTTCTCGGCTGTCGCCAGGCGTCCCGCAGCATTCAACCGCGGTCCCAAACGGAAGCCAATATCCTCCGCGTGCAGCGGCGCCCGCACTCCGGCCACTTCCATGAGCTTGCGCAAACCGAGTCGAGCGGTGCGTGCTAATTGTCGTAGACCGTCCTGCACCAGAATTCGATTCTCCTCCTGCAGGGGCACGATATCCGCCACCGTGCCGAGCGCGACGAGATCGAGTTGCGCGCGAAGATCGAAGCCAGGAACCGGGCGCTCTTTTAACAATGCGTGACAAACTTTGAAAGCAATTCCAGCAGTACACAGATAGCGATGCTCGCCCTGGTCGGATGTTTTCGGATTGACCACCGCCACGCAATCCGGCAGCGCATTCTTGGGCTCGTGATGGTCGAGAATAATCACATCAGTGCCGCGCGCTTTCAGCTCCGCCACTTCGGCCAGCGACGACGTCCCGCAATCGACGGCAAGCAAGAGCTGCGGCCGGTGTTGTTGCCAGCAACGCTCGACACTCTCGCTGCTCAAGCCGTAGCCCTCCTCCATTCGCAAAGGCAGGAATAGCTCGGGCGTCCCGCCATAAGCGCGCAGCATCTCCGCCAGCAACGCGAGCGATGTTACCCCATCGACGTCGTAGTCGCCGAAAAGCACGACGCGTTCTTTTTTATCCAGCGCCTGCAAGATGCGATCCACCGCGCCGCGCATCGCCGGCAGCAGGAACGGATCGCCTAACGAGCGCAAGCGTGGATGCAAGAATGCTTCGACCTCGTCCGCGCTGCGGAAGCCTTTCCTGCGCAAGAGATCCTCGACACAAGGAAGGCCGCAGATGTCAGACCACGGAATACTTTGGTCCGTCGGAGCGGGCGGCGCGAGTATCCAACGTCTTTCCACCGCTTATTTTATTCGAGCGTGCGAGGGATGACAACACGACCTGCGCTCCCGTCGGTCGCCGCCATTCTAGGCAAGCTGAAGCGGCGCCGCCTTCGCTGGAATAATGCCGTGCTTTTCGCAGAGACGCCGGAAATGCAAGAGTCCGCGCTTTTGCGTGTCGGCAAAATTATAGCGAATGCAGTCGCGGAAATAGAATGAGCAAAACTCCGGCGGAAAGGTTTTTTGCGCCGCGATCACTTTGTCCAGAGTGGCCAGATTTTCGTCACGCAAAGCGCGCAGCTTGCCTGCGATCACTCCAGGTTCATCCACTTCCGGACGGATGAGCCAGAGCGCGAATACGAAGGGCAAGCCCGTGGTGCGTTTCCACTCGGTCCCGAGGTCCCAGAACTGTGTCCAAGCAGGCGCCTGCCGCCGGAACTCGATCGCTTGATCTCCGATCAATAGCCTTGCCTCGGCCCCAGCGAGATCGCTGCTCAAGCGCGGATGCAATCCCCGCTCCGCGAGCAAGCAGCGCAGGAGATTAACCGATGTCGCCGACGCGGGATCCAGGGCGATCTCGTTCACTTCTTCGATCGGGCCGCGATGCGCTACGAAGACGCTGTAGACTTCGCCGTTCACCGCCACCGCGAGATCGTCCGCGATCGCATAGACGGGATCGCGCAGAAATTCGAAGGACGAAACCAGAGCGAGATCGAGTTCGCTGTCGGCTAATTTCCGACAAAGCGCCGCAGGATGATCAAAGACGACCGGCCCGGGCCAGCCATGAATCAACGGCTGGGCGTTGAGATATTTGACGCAGCCAATCCGAAAAACGGCGGCGCCGGGATCGCTCACGCGCAGGCCAGCTCAGGCGCGGCCGCATCCGGAATCACGCGGCGAGAAGCTTTGAGGTGATGATAATAGCTGTCGCGCTGCACCGGTTCGCGTCCCGCCTCGCGGATGACGTTCTCCAAAGTCGCGACCGTTTGTTCTTGCGGCGTGTTTGCGCCCGCCATATGAAAGATTTTCTCTTCCATGATGGTTCCGTGCAAATCGTCGACACCATAGCTGAGCGAAAGCTGCGCGAGCGGTAATCCCATAGACACCCAATAGGCAGTAAGGTGATCGAAATTATCCAGATAGAGGCGGCTGATGGCCAGGGTCCGTAGTTGTTCGACCCCCGAAGCGCGCGGGACGTGTGCGAGAATCTCGGTCTGCGGCTCAAAGGCGAACGGCACAAACCCGGTGAAGCCAGAAGTCTCATCCTGCAGTTCCCGGAGCTGCCGCAGATGATCGACGCGTTGCGCCAGCGTCTCGATATGACCGTAAAGCATGGTCGCGGTGCTACGGCCACCCATCTGATGCCAGGTCCGGTGCACATCCAGCCACTCCGCTGCGGTTTCTTTACCGCGGCAAAGTTCGTCCCGCACCGTCGCGTCAAAGATTTCCGCGCCACCGCCGGTGAGAGCGCCGAGGCCTGCCTCGCGCAGACTCGCGAGGGTGTCGGCGATCGAGAGCTTGAAGACACGCTGGGCGAGGTGCCGGATTTCAATCGCGGTGAAGGCCTTGATAATCAGCTCGGGATCAAGCGCACGCAGTTGGCGGAGTAGATCGAGATACCACTCTTTTTTTAAGGTGGGATGCAATCCGCCGACCATGTGTACCTCCGTAATTCCAAGCGCGAGAGCCTCACGCACGGCGGGGATGATTTCGGCGGGAGCGAGCTCAAAAGCATGCGCATCACGCTTTTTCGCTGCGAAGGCGCAGAATTGGCAGGAGAGAATACAAACGTTCGAGTAGTTGACGTAGCGATTCAGGATGTAGGTAGCGACATTCCCATTTTTCCGATTCCGCACCGCGCTCGCCATGATCCCGAGCGCGTTAAGATCAGGCGTGGCGAACAGCTCGAGCGCGTCTGCCTCCGATAAGCGGGTGCCGGCATCGACCTTGGCCGCGATCGTTTGGAGGGCGGACGGGATTAGAGAAAAATTCATCGGAAAATAGCGGAGAAAGCGACGCGCTAATGATGTACGCAGCGCAAGAAGGCTGCAACCCAAAGCCGGTTACAGGCGTTCAATGTCTGAGGCTCTGGCGCGCCCACGCAGACGAGGCCGTTTATTTTGCAATACCCGTCCCTGAAATCCCGTCTCAACTCCTGATGCCCGGTCCCGATCCAGTCACCGAACCCCTAGACGCCGACCGCGAAGACGTCCGTCTCATGGCGCTCGCGGGATCGGGCGACAGCAACGCCTTCGAACGACTCGTCGAACGCCATCAAACTCTCGTCCTTGGCACCGTCGCCCGGATGCTGGGACAAAATTCTGAGGCCGAGGATATCGCGCAGGAGGTGTTTATCCGCGTCTGGAAGAATGCGAGCCGTTATACCCCGAGCGCGAAATTTACCACGTGGCTCCTCAAAATTACCCGCAATCTCGTCTTCAATGAGTTGCGGCGGCGGAATCGGCGTCAACTCACTCCGCTCCAAAATGAGCCCGGGGCGGAGGAATTACCGCTACGGGACGAGCATGCGCAGACTCCCGGGGAAACGCTCCTCGCTCACGAAATGCAGCGCGCCATCGATGCGGCCATTCAACAACTGCCGAAAGCGCAACGCCTCGCCTTGATCCTGCGGCGCTACGAAGAATTGAGCTACGAGGAAATAGCCGACACGCTCGACCAAACTGTGCCTGCGGTGAAGAGCCTGCTTTTCCGCGCGCGCACAGAATTGCGGGAACGCCTTCAGGCTTATCTCGCCGATTAAACTTTCCTGGCGGAAATTAAGAGAGCGGGCCTCTCGCGAGAACCCGCTCTCCCTCAACCCCAAATTGTTTTCGGTCTAGTTATCGCGATCTTTCGCGTCGGCCATGAAGCGGACGCGTTCTTCTCCGCGCGCCGGCGCCGGAGGAATGCCCGGTTTCGGGTAGTCCGCGGCCAGTTGGCGATTCGATGTCGGCACCAGACGAACCGCGCCCTTCGCGTTATTCCTCCAGCCGTTTGGATCCGCATATTCCTCACCACTGTGATGCACTCCGCTGACTTGGTCTTCCAAACCAGTTCCGTAATGTTGATCGATGATCGTCGGAGTGACGAAGACGAGAAGATTACGTTTCGTTCGTGCGTTGAGTCGTTCTTGAAAGAGGTAACCCAAGACCGGGATATCCCCCAGGACCGGGACCTTGCTCCGCGCTTTCGTTTGCTCATCCTGGAGCAATCCGCCAATGGCAAGGGTATCACCGCTCTTGATCAAAACGTTTGAGTCCAGCGAACGCGTGTCGATAACTGGGCTGGAGACAGTCGCGCCGGCGAAGACGAAGGTCGCATCACTGACTTTGTTGCTGATCTCAGGCTTCACCGAAAGGGTAATGAAGTCGTCTTTATTGATGAGCGGCTTCACAATCAGCGTGTTTCCAAACTTCTTGTCTTGGAAGCCACCAAAGACGGCCGTGGCAGTTTGCTCATTGAAGTTGAGTTGCGGCACCGGTTGATTACGCGTGATCTCGATTTTGGCTTGCATGTTGTCCGCCGTCACAATCCTCGGATTGGCGAGGAATTCGTTGTCCGAGTCCTCGTTGAGGGCACGGAGCGTCACAGACATCTGCGGCACTGTGAGGATGGCAAATTGGCTGGCCACCAGATTCCCGAGGTTACTATTAAACAGATTTGAATTGGAACGACTACCAAGATTCGGATCGGTGGTTACCAACCCTCCGGTGGGGTTAGCTACACCGCTGGTCGCACCGTAACGGACCGTCTGCGGAGTGCCAGAACCACCCACCACACCTGCCCAGTTGATGCCATAGCTTTGCTTTGGGTTTGCATTCACCTCGACCAGCCGCGCTTCGATCATGACCTGTTTGGTCGGTCGATCGATTTGCACGAGCAGTTTGCGGATCGCCGCGATGTTGCTGCGGGTCTCGCGAAAGAACATCGTATTGGTGCGCTCGTCCACCTGGGGCGCATCCTTACTCTGAAGCTGCGCGGCGATGAGCGGCGCGGTGTCTTTTGCGCGAGCGTAGCTGAACTGATAGCTGTCGCTCTCCGTCGGCTCTGCGGTGCGTTCCGCGGCGGTTTTCACATAGTAGACGCCGTCGATCTTGTCCACAAAGAGGCTTTTCGATTTGGCGATGATCTCCACCGCCTGCATCGCCGTTACATCTTCCAGTCGCATCGTGACCGTTCCGGCGACCGCCTCGCTCACGACCATATTTACTTTGGCTTGACGAGCCAGTAGTCGAAGCACCTGCCCAACCTCATCGCCTTGGAATTCTCGCACCGCGACTGCGTTCGGATCGGCGGCAGGCGTGCTCGGAGCAGCTTCGGGCACCGCGGCAGTAGTGGCGGGCGCCGGAACAGCTGGCGCGGGGGCCGTCGAAGCCTGTACGAGCATGAGAGACGAACCGTCGCTCATCTTCGCCGTCGAAGAGAGGGTGAGCGGAGCAGAAGTCTCAGGAGCGGGCGCTGACGCCGTCGTCGCCGCATTGAGCGAGTTGGACGGGGGTGTTGGCGCAGGAGGGCTGACCTGCGCTTGAGAGGCGGACATTGCGCTGAGCAAAGCCGCCGCCCCGCAGACGAGTGGTTTAAGGCGAATGAACATAAGTATGATGGAGATTTAAGAGTGCGAGGCTGTGTAAAGCAGGAAGCAGACCAGCCTGTTTACACATTCTCGGTAAACCGGAATTTTCTACCGCGCCCGGTCACCACCGCCGGAACTAGCGGCTGAACTTCCATGCGGCCGCCCGCCTTTTTGCCGGGAAAACCGATCACCCCCAACGAGGAAGCGACGTCATCCCGCCTTGAACGCTCCAGGCTCAGCCGGGCTCGAGAATAAAAGCCCGACCGGCTTCACGCCGCGCTGGCAAATCCCATCGCAGGTCGCCTTCCGAAATCCGCCTCTGGCATTTGTTGGATTAATTGGATGACACCATCCTGCCACTTTCGCGCGATTTCTTCTAAGTAGGGATCGTCTTCTTCCAAGCGCGCGCGTCGATTGGCCTGCAAAGAATCTTTCCGGTAACAAAGGATATCGACCGGTGGCCCGACTGAAACATTGCTTTTCATCGTCGCATCGAGCGAAACCACGCCAAACTTCACGGCATCGTTTAATTTTGTCTCGTAAGTAAAGCCGCGATCAAGAATCGGCTTGCCATATTTCGCCTCTCCGATTTGCAAAAAAGGCGAATCGCGCGTCGCGTGAATGCTATTTCCCTGCGGATAAATCTGGTGAATTTCTGGCGACATTCCCGCGATCTGGCCGCCTACGATGAGATTGATATTAAAAGAAAAACCGTCCGCTTCGAGCGCGGCCCGATCGCGTTTTTCGACCGCTCGCACTTTGGAACCGATATACCGCACGGTTTCGTAAATCGTCTGCCGATTCATGATGTGCTTCTTTTTCGGATCGCCGTCTCCAAGAACGAGATCCTCATCGATCATCGCCAGCGTCGCCTGGGTGAGCGAAAGATTTCCCGAGCTCATAATGCAAATCACGCGATCGGCCGGCTTCTCGAAAATCCGCATCTTGCTCCGCAGCGTGATGTTATCCATCCCTGCGCTCGTCCGGGAGTCTGAGAGGAAGACCGCTCCGCTCCGGCAAAGCATCCCTAGACAATAGGTCATAACGGGATGTCCCCGCCGGGTTCAATCACTCGACCCGGCACGCGCTTAATCTGCGCATGATGCGTCAGAACATGCACGCGTCCGTCGCTCCCCCGGAAAAATACGCTCAACCCCCAGCTGACCAATCCCACAATGAGCGCGCCCCAAAAGGCACTTGCAAAGCCAGCCACCCGGAAACCGGGCACAAATGCGGGTACCCACCAGAGCAGGAGGGCGTTTATCACGAGAATAAAAAGACCCAGCGTGAGGAGAATCAGCGGCGCGCTCAGTAACAGCAAAATTGGCCGAATGAAAGCGTTCAATATGCCGAGGAGCAAAGCTGCGCCAATAAACGCGCCCGTCCCGTCCACGGAAATTCCAGGAACCAGCCGCGCCGCGATCATGATCGCCACGGTCGTGACAATCCACCGAAAGACAAAATGCCGCACGGCGCACCGTAGGCGAAGAGTCGAGTTGCACGCAACCGCTTTGCGAGAATCCGGTTGCAAATCGGACCCGGCCCGCTGATGGAATTAAAACCAATTTTACCCGTTCCCGTGCCTAAAAAAATCAAGCCCGCCTCCTCGAACGACTCCGCTCCAGCCATTGCCACTCCAGCCGACGGAAGGACCGTTCCTCCCGCGATCCCGCAACCTGCGCGTAAGAAAAAGACTCCATCCAAAGCCAGCGCAAAAAAGACCGGCCTGGTAAGAAAAGCCGGATCTGCGATCGCAAAAGAGCGGAGCAAGAAAGCTTCGAAGGGCAAATCCGCCGCGGAACCTACCGACGCGGAGGTGCAATTACGCGCGTACTTCATAGCCGAGCGTCGGATGCAGCTCTCTCTTTCCGGTGATTCCGCCCACGATTGGCTGGAGGCCAAGCGTCAGCTTGTCGCCGAGGCTCAAGAGAGCTCGATGTGATCGCGTAGCGGGAGAAGCTTAATTTTTTCCGCGTTCGGTTCCTCCGGCTATCAGCCTTCCCGGGTGTCCGGTCGCACGCGAATCACCTACGGTTTAGCTGCCTCAATCCCCGGCACGCATTCCTTCACTTTCTCGAGAAGGCGGTTAATCGCGAAGGGCTTCGGCAAGAAGCCGCGCACGCCGGCTTCGTGCAAGAGCTCTTGCGCGCGCTGTTCGTCTCCGCGCCCCGACACTAAAATAAGTGGCGGCAACCGCCGTGGTGGCTGGCTATTTTCGTAGACCTTGCCGATCAGAAAAAACAGCATCGCTCCATCGATCATCGGCATCGAGAAATCGAAAATAAACAGGTCGTATGATTTCTTTAGCGCCAACTCAAATCCGTATTCCGGATTAGGTGAAGTATCGACCTCGCAACGCAAAAAGGAGGTCAGCGCTTCGCGGGTGACCCGCATCAGCGCCACGTCGTCATCGACGATGAGGATCATTTTTTCGGCACGGTCGAGCACAGAGGACGCTTGCGCGAAAAGGCCCTTCGTTTCAAGCTTTACTTATGGAGCCATGGCATCGCGACCTCATTATTGCCCTGCAGGAACGGGTCGCGATTATCGGCGACGAAAACAGCCGACAGGATCTCGTGCGACATACGGCACGCCTGCAGGATATTTCAGAAAAAATAGAGCGATTGGAATCGCAGCTTCCCGCTACGTGTGACCCGCAACTTCGCCATTTTCTTCAACGCCGCAGCTACGGGAAGGCGCTGGATTTTCTAGAAAATCTCGCCTCGCCCGGCAAACCGTAGAGGGCGGTCGCACACGGCGCAAATAGCGTAAACCTGCGATAAAAGCGGACTCCCGCTTTTCCGATCTCCGCCCGCCATGGGCTAAACGACCGTCTATCGCGAATACAACTCAACAATCAACTGTTCGTTGACCATCGGCTGCATTTCGTCGCGCACGGGGATGCGCGCAACTTTTCCGCTGAGAGCATCGCGGTCGGCCACCAGCCATTCCGGCACCGGCGCAATCTGGGTCAATTCGAGATTGCGCAGCGCGAGTTGCCGCGATTTCGGCTTATCCTTGACCTTGATTTCGTCGCCCGCCTTCACGTTATACGAGGCGATATTCACGTTGCGGCCGTTTACCTGGACGTGGCCATGCGAAACCAACTGCCGTGCCCCGCTGCGCGTATTCGCCAGACCGAGACGAAAGACCACATTATCCAACCGGGTCTCCAACAATTGCAAAAGAGTCTCACCTGTCACACCGCGCCGACGAAGCGCCGTCTGGAAAATCCGACGGAATTGTTTCTCCAGGAGTCCGTACTGATAGCGGAGCTTTTGCTTTTCGCCCAAGGCGACAGCGTAATCCGACTGCTTGCGGCGCGAACCCTTGGGCCCGTGCATTCCAGGCGGATAGTTTTTCCGCTCCAGAGATTTTGAAGGTCCAAAGAGAGGAACGCCATAGCGCCTTGCGACTTTGGTTTTTGGTCCGGTATATCTGCCCATTAGAAGTGAAAGAGTTGAAACGGTAGGTGGTGAAAAATCAAACGCGCCGCTGTTTTGGGGGCCGACAACCGTTGTGCGGCACGGGAGTGACGTCGCGAATAACGGTGAGATCCAATCCGATCGCCTGCAGTGCACGAACAGCCGATTCACGCCCGGCACCGGGGCCGCGCACCAAAACTTCTACTTCCTTCAAGCCGTGCCCCATCGCCTGACGCGACGCATCTTGCGCGACCATCTGCGCGGCGTAGGCGGTGCTCTTACGGGAGCCTTTGAATCCAACCTTCCCCGCGCTCGACCAACCGATGACGTTCCCGTTCAAGTCCGTGATCGTCACGATAGTGTTGTTAAAAGTGGAAAGAACATGCGCCACGCCAGAGTGGATGTTCTTGCTCCCCTTCGCCTTGATAATCTTCGGCTTTTCGACATCATTCGGGTCGAGCGAAAGATTCTCCTTTACCGGCTCGGGAGCCGCTTCTTCCTTTTTCACCTTGGTCTTTTTAGCAGCTTTCGGCGCTGCAGGAGCGGCCGCGACTGGAGTAGTGGGCGCTTCATCAGCCTTCGCTTCGCCGGAAGCCGGCGCCGCGACCGGTTCCGGTAGTGCGGACTCGGCTTTCGAACTGCCCGCCGGGGCTTCAGGAGCTACCGCTTCGGGTTTGATCGCGTCCGTTTTTGGCGCCTTCGCTTTCTTCTCGCCGGCTGGCTTGGCCGGTTTCTTCTCTTCTGGTTCTGGCATGTCTAAATCCTAATTCTGATTACACCGATTTTAGGTCTTGCCCGCTTTTGCGTCCTTATTACGGATCACGCCCACCGTCTTGCGTGGCCCTTTGCGGGTGCGAGCGTTCGTGGAGGTGCGCTGGCCGCGGACGGGCAGACCGCGCCGATGCCGAATGCCGCGATAACAATTGATCGCTTGCAGCCGTTTTAAATTACTTTGCAACTCGCGGCGAAGATCGCCCTCGATCAGATGCTTGTTTCCCGTGATCGCGTGAATGATGTCGTTTAATTGCTGCGGCGAAAGATCTTTGGCGCGCATGTTCGGATCAATATTGGTCTGCTCCAGCACGCGCTTGGCCGTGGTCGGACCAATGCCGTAAACGTAAGTAAGGGATACTTCGATCCGCTTGTCCGAAGGAATTTCAACTCCGAGTAATCGTGGCATAATAAAAATCAGCGATCAGAAATCATCAATCAGAAATACGGCTAGCCTTGGCGCTGTTTATGGCGGGGGTTGGTGCAGATCACGCGGACCACATTTTTGCGCTTCACGATTTTGCACGCTACACAGAGTCTTTTAACTGAAGGTCGAACTTTCATAAGGGTCCACGAGACGAAAAACGCGGAGATCAGCTCCGCGTTGTCACCACAGGCGGCAATGGCATCGCCATCTCCGACAAATCGTAGGGCGAAACTTTTAGCAGAAGTTTCGCTGCCCGCAAGATGCGATTCGTCATGCTCATTTCAATTGCTTCTGTCCACGCCAGGTCAGGATTTCGGGCGCTTCTTTGGTTATCAGAATCGTATGCTCGAAATGCGCCGACGGCATCCCGTCAGCGGTGCAGACGGTCCATCCGTCATCCAGCAAACGGACGTTGGCTGTGCCCGCATTAATCATCGGTTCAATCGCCAGCGTCATTCCGCTTTTCAAACGCGGACCGCTTCCCCGCCGGCCGTAATTCGGCACCTGCGGCTCTTCATGTAATTTTCGTCCGACGCCGTGGCCGACAAATTCGCGCACCACGCTAAATCGATTCGTCACCGCTTCTTCTTCCACCGCGGAACAGACATCGCCCAGACGCACCCCTTCCGAAGCGATCGAAATTGCACGCCGGAGCGCGTTCTCTGTCACTCGCAAAAGCTTCTCCGTCCGCTCATCGATCATTCCCACCGGTACAGTGGAAGCGGTATCACCCACCCAGCCGTCTTTGATCACGCCGATATCGAGCTTCACGATGTCGCCGTATTGGATGCGTCGCTGGCTCCCAATGCCGTGCACGATCTCGTCGTTGAGCGAAATGCAAATATTTCCCGGGAAAACGCGGTGCCCAAGGCGATAACCAAGAAACGCGCTTTTCACGCTCGCTTCCGCCATTAGATCTGCTGCCGCCTCGTCGATTTCCTTCGTAGAAATGCCGGGGCGCACCAACTCGCTGACGTGTTCCAGAATCTCGCTCGCCGTCCGACAGGCGTGCCGCATTTTGTCGATTTCTTTCCCGCTTTTGATCGGGATCATGCCTTCTCCTCGATCAATCGCGAAATGTCGGCGAAAATGGTTTCACGGTCTCGATTTCCATCGATCCGGTGGAGGGCGCTAATTTTCTCATAAAATGCCGCCAGCGGCTGCGTCTTAGTGTTGAACTCGCTCAACCGTTTTTGCAGCACCTCTACGTCGTCATCCATCCGTCGCACGAGCGGTCCGTCGCAATAAGGACAAACCGGGCGTTCGGAAAACTTGGCGCTCGTCTCGCTGGTCGTGAATCCGCAGGACTGGCATTGCAGCCGATGGGAGATACGGTCGCTAATCGTTGTTTCTGATACCTCAAGCCAGATCGCAAAATCAAGCGGCGTGCGATGTTTGGTTAGAATTCCCTGCAAGCTTTCCGCTTGCGGAGTCGTGCGTGGAAAGCCGTCGAAAACAAATCCGTGGCCCCCGTGCAATCGCAACCAATCCTCGATCAGGCCGACGATGATTTGATCGGAAACCAACTCGCCGTGCTGGGTGATTTCTGCAGTGGCCAAGCCTAAGGGCGTTCCCAGATCCTTCTCCCGGCGTAAGATCGCGCCTGGTGAAGTCACGGGAATCCCAAACTGCCGCGTGATCATTTCCGCCTGAGTCCCCTTCCCGGAACCCGGCGCGCCTAAGAGAACAAGCCGCCTTTTCACTAGCGACCGTAGACAAACACAGCGACGCCACCAATCACCAGGGCCGCGATCCCTACATACAGCCACATCAAGGTCGTCTGCGGAGCCGCTTCACCTCGGTAGCCCGAGCGATCAAAGCGACCGCGAATCCGTCCCTTACGCAGGAATCCATCGTAATGGCGCTGAATTAAATGCGTCTCCACCTGCCTCATCGTATCCAGGATTACACCCACGATGATTAGCAAACTGGTGCCGCCGAAAAATTGCGCGGTGATCGTGGGGACATGTAGACCCTGGCTCAACAGACTGGGCAAGATCGCGATCAAAGTCAGGAAAATGGCACCGGCAAAGGTCAGCCGCGTCATCGTGAAATCAAGAAAATCGGACGTCGGCTTGCCTGGTCGTACCCCTGGGATGTAGCCGCCGTACTTCTTCAGATCATCCGCGATCTGAGACGGCTGGAATTGCGTCGCCACCCAGAAATAACTGAAGAAGAAAATCATCAACGCCAAAACGACGTAATGAGGCCAGCCGTGTGAGAGACTATCCGAGATCATCCGCGCCGTCCGACTATTCGGAAATGCCATCGTCACAATAGTGTTCGGAAAGAGTAACAAGGCCCAGGCAAAGATAATCGGCATCACGCCCGCGTAATTCACCTTCAGCGGCATGTATTGAGTTTGCCCGCCATACATCTTCCGGCCGACAACTCGCTTCGCGTATTGCACCGTTATTTTCCTGACACCCTGCGTCACGGCAATGACCGCAGCGATGACGATAAAAAGGAATGCGATCATCAGGACAAGGATGGCAGGATTGACCTGGCTAGCCCCCGTATCCGACGGAACGAACGTCTTCCACGCTTGCGCCAAAGCGGCGGGCAGGCGGGCGACGATGCCGACGGTGATGATTAATGAGATGCCATTACCAATACCGCGTTCGGTGATTTGATCGCCTAGCCACATGAGAAAGAGCGTCCCAGCGGTTAGAGTCAGCACCGTCACGAGTCGGAACGTAATCCCTGGATCGGCCACCAACGGGATGCCCAGCTTCGCAACAGTGGCCGTGATGCCTGGCAGCATTGTTTGATACGATTCCGGGTGCTGGAACGAAAGTGCGAGCAGATAACCCTGCACAATACAGAGAACCACGGTCGCATAGCGCGTGATCTGCATGATCTTCTGCCGTCCGCCATCTTCTTTCGCTAGACGTCCGAGTTTCGGAATCACCGCCGTCAGCAATTGCAACATGATCGATGCGCTGATGTACGGCATGATCCCGAGCGAGAAGATGGCGCAATTTTCCAAGGCGCCACCGCTAAAGAGATTAAACAGAGCCGCGACCCCGCCACCGGAATTTTGGTTGAGAGCATCGTGAAACCAGGCGTGCAAAACCGCCGGGTTCACGCCTGGTGTGCTAATCGCCGCGCCTAAACGCACGATCACGATCACCGCCAAGGTGAAAAGAATCCGACGCCGCAGCTCCGGAATTTTTACGGTGTTAAGAAACGCCGAGACCATCGTCTAGAATTTTCTGAGTGCGCGCAAAGCCCTAGCTTTTAGCGGACGATTTCTTTTTTGCGCCAGCTTTCTTCGCTGCGGTTTTTTTAGCGGGCGCCTTCGCCGACTTCTTCGCCGCTGCGCCCGTTTCTTTTGCTGGCTTTGCCTTTGCTTCGTAACGAGGCCCGTCGGGACGCTTCACTTCTCGCAAAGTAACACTCCCGCCCGCGCTTTCGATCTTCTCGCGCGCAGACGCGCTCACCTTGTGAGCTTCAATCTTCAGGGCATGCTTAAGTTCGCCGCCGCCGAGGACTTTCAAGCCGACCACGTTGCCGCGGATTTTCTTGGATTCGCGCAGCATTTCTTCATTGATCACGGTCCCGGCGTCGAAAGTGTTCAGATCGGCTAAATTGATGATCGCGTAATTTTTGTGAAACGCCGCGTTGTTGAAACCGCGTTTGGGCAACCGTCGAATCAAGGGCATCTGCCCGCCTTCAAATCCGAGCCGAATACTGCCGCCAGAACGCGCCTTCTGTCCCTTGTGACCTTTGCCACTGGTTTTGCCATGACCCGAACTCTCACCAATGCCGAGTCGCTTGGTACGATGTTTCGCACCCGGACGCGGCTTCAAATTATGCAACCGCATCATGACTGCGCATCCTTTCCGTCCACGGACGCCATGCTCGGGCGAATCCCGCGGGTTTTGAAAATTTCATCTTTCCGGCGCAGACCACGCAACGCTTCGATCGTCGCCTTCACCACGTTGGCGTGATTGCTCGATCCCAACGATTTCGCCAGCACATCCTTGATGCCCACAGCTTCCACGACCGCACGAACGCCCCCGCCAGCAATGACGCCAGTTCCCGGCGAAGCGGGACGAAGCAAAACGCGTCCCCCACCGAACTCGCCAATCGTCTCATGCGGAATCGTGTTCCCGTAGACCGACATTTTCTCCATGCCTTTGCGCGCGGCATCCGAGGCTTTGCGGATAGCTTCCGCCACTTCATTAGCCTTGCCAAAACCTACGCCGACCTGGCCGTCGTGATCTCCCGCGACAATCAATGCGCTAAAGCTGAACCGACGTCCGCCTTTCACGACCTTCGCGCAACGATTGATGAAAACGACCTTCTCAGTCGTATCGCCCCGTGCTGCCGAACTTTTGTCTGTTTGACGTTCCTGACGTCTGCCGCCGCCGTGTTGTTGTGCCATGAATTCTTAAAATTTAAGTCCGCCTTCGCGCGCCGCGTCCGCGAGAGCTTTTACTTTGCCGTGATACAGGAAGCCGCCGCGATCGAAGATGACCTTGTCGACATTCTTCGCGAGGAGACGTTCCGCCACCGCTTTTCCAATCTTTTGGGCTGAAGCGAGATTCGCCGCCGATTTTCCTTTGCCGGCCAACGCTTCTTCCGTGGTGCCCGCGGATGCGAGGGTGCGTCCCGCGTCATCATCGATGACTTGAGCGTAAACGTGTTTGCCCGAGAAATGCACTGCGAGGCGCGGACGTTCCGCCGTGCCACTGACGCGCTTCCTAATCCGCGAATGAATGCGGTGTCTGATCTGTTTGCGGTCGTTCTTCATGTTACTGAACCGTCTTGCCTTCCTTGCGCCGAATCACTTCGCCGACGTAACGCACGCCCTTGCCCTTATAGGGTTCAGGCGGGTAGTAGCGGCGAATATCGGCCGCGACCTGGCCGACGACTTTTTTGTCGATCCCGGCAATGTTGATCTTGGTGTT
>JBDUAE010000498.1:0-1874 GCA_040004805.1 Chthoniobacterales bacterium
GAAACCCGACCGCTGAGCAAATTGAAACGCTGGCGCTTGGTCGACGTGGTCGCGAAGTAACGCCGCAAGAAAACAAAATTTATGGTCTACCTAAGATCCAGACTCGACGTAGCGGATAACAGCGGTGCGCGCATGGCTACCATGATTGGCGTAATCGGCCAGGGCACAAGCAAGTGCGCGGGCATTGGCGACGTCATCACCGCGAACGTAAAAGAAGCGAGCCCGAACGGCACCGTGAAAAAAGGTGAAGTGGTGCGCGCGGTTCTCGTCCGAACGCGTCAGCCGATCAAGCGACAGGACGGCTCGGTCCTGCGTTTCGATAACAATGCCATCGTCATTATCGATAAAGATTTGAACCCGCGTGGCACCCGCATTTTCGGCCCGGTCGCACGGGAGCTGCGCGAGCGCAATTTCATGAAGATCGTGTCGCTCGCTCCGGAAGTTTTATGAACCGCATCAAGCTGCACGTCCGCAAGGGCGACCAGGTGGAAGTGATTTCGGGGAACCATCGTGGTTCCACGGGCAAAGTTCTCGAAGTGATTTCGCGTAAACAACGCGTGTTGGTCGAGGGCGTGCGCATGATTAAGCGACACCTGAAGAAATCGCAGGACAACCCGCAGGGTAAAATCTCGGAACGCGAAGGGCCGATTCACATTTCCAACGTGAAAGTGGTTGAACGCGCAGATCGCGATGGAAAAGGCAAAGGCAAGAAAGCGAAAGCGGCCACGCCAAAAGCGGAAAAGAAAAAAGCGCCGGCTGCGAAAAAGAAGGCCGCGAAAGAAGAGGCCTAAGCGATGAAGAACGAATTTTACGACGACTATAAGAAACGTGTGATCCCTGCGTTGCAGGAGCTGCATGGCTACAAAAACGCGCACCAGATTCCGAAAGTAGAGAAGGTGGTGATTAACACGTCGATCGGGTCGCAAGCTGACGTGAAGCAAGCGTTGGAAGACGCTAAAGCAGAGTTGGCGCTGATCAGCGGACAGAAGCCGGCGGAAACGCGCGCGAAAAAGAGCATCGCGAATTTCAAACTGCGCGCGGAGCAGGCGATCGGCGCCAAGGTGACGTTGCGCGGCGAGCACATGTATGAATTTCTTGAGCGTTTAATCAAAACTGCGCTGCCCAGAATTCGCGATTTTCGCGGGGTCTCGCCAAAGGCTTTCGACGGCAACGGCAACTACACGCTGGGTGTTTCGGATCAATCGATCTTCCCTGAAGTCGAGCTCGATAAAATCAAGCGCAACATCGGTTTTGATGTTACCATCGTCACCACCGCGCGGACCAACGAGGAAGCCAAGTCGCTTCTGAGTGAAATGGGAATGCCGTTCAGCGACCGCGTGAAGAAGCCTGCCGCAGCCCCTGCGGCCTAATTTTGCCATGAGCACAGTCACTGATCCTATTGCCGACCTTCTCGCCCGCGTGCGCAACGCCGCGGCCGCGGGCAAGCACGAGATGTTTGTCCCTTATTCGAAGATCAAGTCGGAGATCATCCGCATCTTGAAGGAAGAGGGCTACATCACCGATTACGCACTCGACAACGAAGGCGCGCATCCGCGGATCAAAATCACAAACAAGATGGCGAACCGCACCAGCGCGATTACGGGTTTGAAACGGGTAAGTCGCCCCGGTTTGCGGCGCTATGTGGGCGCCCAGGAAATTCCGCGAGTTTTGGGCGGAATGGGCGTGTCCATTCTCTCGACCTCGCGCGGGATTCTGTCCGGGCGCGAAGCGAAGAAGCAAAACGTGGGAGGCGAGTTGTTGGCTTACATTTGGTAAGCGAGCTCTGAAATTATGTCGCGTATTGGCAATAAAGAGGTGGTGATTCCCGACAAGGTGAAGGTGAACATCGGAAACGATGGCGCCGTCGCGGTCGA
>JBDUAE010000499.1:0-1873 GCA_040004805.1 Chthoniobacterales bacterium
TCGGCGATAAATTTTTCGAAAAGGAAAGCGCGCGCGGCGATCTCGGTCGCTTCGGCGAGTTTCAGCTCGCGATAATCTTCCGCAAACATCGAGTAGCACGACGGCTCCAGGAAAAGGATCGGCACGTCTGATTTCTGTGCGCTCAACAAAGCGAGGTTGCGCGCGCCGAGGCGTGTTGCTTCGTCGAGATTGCCTTGGCTAAAGGCAGGGCGTCCGCAGCATTTCCGGCCTTTCAGAACCTGCACTGCGAAGCCGAGCGCCTCCAGAACTTTGACCGCTGCCATGCCGATATTCGGCTCGTAGTAGCGCACGAAGGTGTCGTCCCAAAGGATGATCGACCCGCGCGGCGCGTTTTCTTGCGGCGGATGTTTCGCGAACCATTTATCGAAGCGTTGCGTCGTGTAATGAGGTAGCGGTCGATCCGCCGAGAGCCCGAGCGTTTGCGAAATCAACTGGCGCAGCGGTTCGAAATCGAGGGCGGCGTTTGACAGTCGTGGGGTCAGGCAACCGAGCCGACCTAACAAGTCCACGGCACTTAGCACTCGTTCGCGCAGCGGCAGACCATCGCGGCGATGGCGCGCGTAGAGCAGTTCGGCTTTGAGCAGCGCGAGATTCACATTCGACGGGCATTCGGTCGTGCACGCCTTGCAGGAGAGACAATTGCTCAGCGCGGCTTCCAGATCGCGCGAGCGGAGCGGGTCGTGCCCTTCGATCCGCAATTCCAGCGCGGCGCGAATCGCGTTGGCGCGGCCACGCGTGGACATGTACTCCTCGCCGGTGGCGAGAAACGTAGGGCACATCGTTGGCGCATCCTTGCGGCAGCCGCCGCAGCCGTTGCACTGCTCTAAATTTCCGACGAACGATTCGTCTTTGAACGCGAACGCGAGCTTCGGTTTGAACGGGAGCTTTAACTCATAACCGGCACCCATCCGTAGATGCGTATCGATGCGGAAGCGACCGTCCGGAATTACCTTCCCGGGATTGAAGACGTTCCGCGGATCGAAGGTGCGTTTGATCTCGCGCAGCACGTCGAGCAGACGGTCGCCTAATTGTTCCGGCATGAATTCCGTGCGCGCGATCCCGACGCCGTGCTCGGCCGCGAGTGAGCCTCGGAATTGCCGAACGAGCGCAGACGTTTGCTCGGCAATCTGGCGGAATTTCCGCAAATCTTCCGCGCTGTGCAGATCGAGCACAGGGCGCACATGGAGCAACCCGGTGGCCGCGTGACCGTAGTAGCAGACCTCAACGCCCAGTGGGCGAATGATCGACTCCAGCCCTGCGACGTAGGCCGGCAGTTGCTCTGGCCGCACGGCCGCGTCTTCGATACACGTGACTGGTTTGGCTGCGCCTTTGCGTCCCGTGAGCAAGGTGAGCCCGGCCTTGCGCAGCCCGAGCACGAGATTGATCTCCATGTTGGATTTGCAAATCGAGGTGCGTAATCCAAGGCGGCGCTCGCCTAACGACTCCAACCTTTCCGCGACCGCGTCATCGTAGAACTCAACCAGCAAAATCGATTCGCATGGTTTCGCATCCAGCTCGAGCAAGTCGCGCGCGGCTTTGAATTCGAGCTGGCCTTTCGTTTGATCGAACAAGACGCGATCGATGTGCTCGATCGCAGCCGGCTTCAAATCGAGCAGTTCGACCGTGGCCTGCATCGCTTCCGCGACCGAAGCGAAGAAGATGAGGCCCAAACCTTTGGCGCGCGGCAGTGGAACGATCTTGAGTTCGGCGGAAAAAATGGCCGCGAGTGTGCCTTCGCTGCCGGCCATGAGGTTGCTAAGATCTGGCGAGCGACGCAGGAACCGATCGATTCCGTAACCCGACCAGCGCTTCTGTAGACCGGGCGGCATGTAGTCATCGATGTCCGCCGCGT
>JBDUAE010000500.1:0-1868 GCA_040004805.1 Chthoniobacterales bacterium
CTTCCACCTTCCAGCAATCGTAGTCGGTGATCATCGCCAGCGTCCCGAGCGCGATCTCCGCTTCCCGGGCCAGCTTCGCTTCCGGAAGGTTCGTCATGCCAATGACGTCGAAACCCTGCCGCCGATTGAAATCGGATTCCGCGCGCGTGGAAAAGGCCGGCCCATCCATGTTCACGTAGGTTCCGCCGTCGTGAACCTTAGCGCCCACGCCTTCGGCCGATTCGCGGAGGAGTGCGCGCATCTGTCCGCTGATCGGATCCGCGAAAGAAATATGCGCTGCGATTCCCTCTCCGAAAAAAGTATGCTGGGCGCGTTGACTGGTCCGGTCGAAAAATTGCGAGGGCAGGACGATGTCGCGCGGCGCATACTGCTCCTGCAGGCTACCAACTGCGGTGACGCAGATGATCCAGCGGACGTTAAGGGAGCGCAGCGCGTAAATATTAGCCCGATGATTCAACTCGTGCGGCAGGATGCGATGGCCTCGTCCATGTCTCGGGAGAAAGTATATCTGGCGCCCGTGCATTTGGCCGCCGATCAACGCATCCGAAGGCGCGCCAAACGGAGTCTCGACCTCCTGCTCGGAAGGATTTTCGACTCCCTCCATTTGATACAGTCCGCTTCCGCCGATGATTCCGATCGCTGGGGCCTGGTTGCTCATGGGCCGGCATTAATGGCGAAAGCCCGCGCGCTTGGGAAGTGGATAATCACCGCGCCGTAGCCACATGCCGCCGCCTGTGCCAATGTGCCCTCCGCCCGATGCCGAAATTCTTCATCAAGACCTACGGTTGCCAGATGAACGAGCGCGACTCCGAGCAGGTGGCGCATTCGCTGATCGAGCGCGGCTACGAGGCAGTCGCAAATGAAGCGGAAGCCGACGTCGTCTTACTGAATACCTGTAGCGTCCGCGACATGGCGGACCAAAAGGCGCTAGGGAAAATGGGCATGATGGGCCAGATCGCCAGGCGCCGGCCGGAAGTCGTTTTTGGATTTCTCGGCTGCATGGCGCAGGCGCGCGGCGAGGCGCTTTTCACGGGATTGCCGCATCTCGATCTCGTGGTCGGCACGCAGAAATTCCATCGCGTAGCCGATTACGTGGAAGAGTTGCTCGAGAAAAAACGGACACGCCGAATGGACGATCCGCGCCTCTCGATTTCCGACACCGCCGAGGAAGCGGGCTCGCAGGCGACCATCCGCGAACAAGCCCTCGCGCCTCAGCAGGCGACCGCGTTTGTCTCGATCATGCAGGGTTGCAACATGCATTGCACCTTCTGCATCGTGCCGCGGACTCGTGGCACAGAACGCAGCCGGACCATCGGCGAGATCATCGACGAAGTACGAGGTTTGGTCGCGCGTGGAGTGAAGGAAGTAACACTCCTGGGCCAAATCGTGAACCTGTACGGCCGGCACGAGTTTCCTAAAATCGGCGGCAAGAGCCCGTTCGTGCAATTGCTCGAAGCCGTCCACGCAATTGAGGGCCTGGCGCGGCTCCGTTTCACTTCGCCGCATCCGATCGGATTTCGCTCGGACTTGATCGACGCTCTCGCGCAATTGCCGAAGCTGGCGGCGCACGTCCACCTGCCGCTGCAGTCCGGCTCGAATCGCATTCTGAAAGCGATGCATCGCCCTTACACCGCGGAGCGGTATTCCGCATTGGTCGAGCGCATCCGCGCGGCCCGGCCGGGAATCTCCCTAACCACTGACGTAATCGTCGGCTTTCCGGGAGAGGAGGACGACGACTACGCGCAAACGCGTTCGCTGGTCGAACAGCTGCAATTCGATAACGCTTTCATCTTTCGCTATTCGCCGCGCGCAGAGACACCGGCGGCGACGGCGTTATCTCAACTCCCGGAGAACGTAAAAGAGCAGCG
>JBDUAE010000501.1:0-1867 GCA_040004805.1 Chthoniobacterales bacterium
TGCGCCTTTGAATTTCGCGATCCTTCTTGGTTCGATGAGGAGATTTTCGCGCTGTTGAGAAGAAGGAATCTCGCTCTCTGTATTGCCGACAGCGCAAAGCTCGCCACGCCGGATGTAGCCACCGCCAATTACGGCTACCTACGACTGCGGAGGGAAGACTATGAAGGGGCGGACGTGGCGCGATGGGCGGAAGCGGTGAAAGCGCACACGTCGATCTGGTCTGACGCGTTCGTTTATTTCAAACACGAAGACAGCGGCATCGGCCCAAAGCTGGCCCAGCAAATGATCGCGCTACTGGGCAAGGAACCGTCGTTGTCGGCTAATTAGGCGACCAGACGCGAATGGCGCCTCCTCGTTAGGCGGCGGCGCGGCGTTTCTGCTTTACCAGAGTCGAGGTGGCGCGGCTCCCGTTCGAGCGCGCGGCCGTATTCCGTTTCGGCTTGATCGACTGATTCCGATTTAGGCTTTCCTGCAATACCTTCACCAAATCGACCACGTTGGTCGCGCGCATCGGCGTCGCAGGACGATCGGCGATTTCCTTGTTCTGAGCTTTTTGCTCGATCATCTCCATCACTGCGCTCCGGTATTCATCGCGATATTTGTCCGGCTCCCATTCCGCCGACATACTTTCGATCAAGGTTTGCGCCATCTTCAATTCTTTGTCCGTGATCGTTCCCTTTGCCCCGTTGTTTAGCTCCTCCGGGCTCAGAATTTCCGAAGCGAAATGCATGAGTTCGAGCACGAGGAACAATCCGTCGGGTTTAACCGAAGCGAGATGCTCGCGATTACTGATCACGACTTTGGCGATACCGATTTTGCCGGTGCCGGAAAGTGCTTTGTGCAGGAGGCCGTAGGCTTTCTCTCCGCCTTTTTGTGGTTCGAGGAAATACGGCTTGTAGAAAAATTTCGGATCCACTTGCCCGAGATCTACGAAGTCGGTGATGTCGATCGAATGGGTGGACTCAATTTTCACCTTCGCGAAATCCTCTTCCTTCATGATCACGAAGTGCCCGCGCTCGTACTCGTAGCCCTTCACGATCTCGGCCGCAGGCACCTCAGTCAGGTCAGCCTCCGCCACCTTTTTGTATTTGATCGGGCTCAGATCCTTCGCCCGAAGCTGGCGAAAACTCAGTTTCTCCTCCCGGGTCGCGGGATAAACGGAGACCGGGATGTAAACGAGTCCGAAGCTGATACTGCCTTTCCAGATGGGTCTCATAAGTGGGTGCGTGGATCGAATGAAGCGAGAACAGTGCGAGTCTAACGATAACTGCCGTCGGGTGTCAACCGGTGCCCACTGACTATCTGTTTCCGGCGTCGCCCGTAAAGGGCTTAAAAGAAAACCCGATTCAGAGCCAGGAGACGGCAATTGCTGCGCTTTGCTCCGATCGGTGAGCGCTCTGCGCAAGAGATTGGAGACGCGATTTCGCTGGCGGATCGCTCGTGGCTCTGGACAGCAACTGACTCTAACGCGTGAGCCATCGTCGGATGCGTTCGACGCAGGAATCCGGCTGTGCCGGGCCGCGCAGACGTGGGAAGATGCGCGGCAGAGTCCCTCTCAACTTATGGAAGCGAACCGATTGGAAGCGTTTAGCGATGGAGGATTGGCGATCATCATCACCATCATGGTGCTGGATCTAAAAGTCCCGCACGGCTCGGACTTGGCGGCGTTGCGACCGCTCTTGCCCGTGTTTTTTAGCTACGTCCTCAGCTTCGTCCATCTCGGCATCTATTGGAATAATCATCACCACTTGCTGAAAGCAGTGCGACACGTCACCGGCGGGATGATGTGGGCAAATCTGCATCTGCTCTTCTGGCTCTCGCTGCTGCCCTTCGCCACTGGCTAAATGGGGGAGAATCACTTCACCAC
>JBDUAE010000502.1:0-1852 GCA_040004805.1 Chthoniobacterales bacterium
AAGTTCTGGATCGAACTTTCCGGTTCGTGACTGGCGGCTGCCGGCAAATCGTCCACCGAAGCCCAACCCTGGGCCGCAGAAGGATTGGCGGTGGGCCGATTAACGGGCGATTCCGAGGTGTCGTTAGGCATGAATTTCTCTACCGTCTTCAGCAGCAACTCGGAAGTAAACGGCTTGTTCAACGATCCGACCATGTTCGCGTTCTGCTTCGGATCAGACGGCAGATCCGCCCCAAAACCCGACATGTAGATCACCGGCACCCGCGAGCAGGCCGGATTCTGCAATAACCGGCTCAGGACTTCATCACCCTTCATATCCGGGAGCACGTAATCCAGCAGCACCAATTCCGGCGTCTCGCTCGCGGCCGCATCCAGACCCTCCTGGGCCGTCGCCACCGCCGTTACCGCATAGTTCGCTTCCGACAAAATTTCGTTCACGAAACTGAGCAACATCGCACTGTCATCGATCACCAAAATCTTCCGCCGGGCCAGCGGATTGGCGGCGGCGTTCGCGGCCGCTTCTGCGTCCGCTCCGGCGGTTTCGTCGATCGCACGGACGGCTTCCATTAGCAGAATCTGCCAATCCAGATCGATCGTGCGTGGGCTCGTTCCAGTCCCCGAGACCTCAGAGATGGTGCCGCCTTTCCAGTTCACAATCTGATTGAATGCCTCTATCCCTTCCTTGCCCGGCGCAGTCGCGTGTCGCACTTGCCCGTTCTCGAAGAAAACGCGCGCCTTCTCCCCACCAGGTCCGTTAAATTCCAGGACCGACGTCGCACCGCTCATGCATTTCAGTTGGATGATGTCCGCGATATGGAGATCGCTCAGCGTCCCTTGGAATTTTTCGCCTTCATCTTCACCCGGATGCAGAAACGCACCGACCAAGGCCACGAAATCGTCATGCGGAAATGGTTTCTCCAGAAAGTGAATCGCGCCCAAGCCCGCCGCCTGCGCGCGTTGCGTGGCGAGGTGGACCGCGGTCAGGACGATAGCCCGCGCCTTCGGATGGCTGGTGCGCAGATCATAAAGGAACTCCTGCCCGAGATCGAAAGTCGCATCAACATCGAGGACAAAAAGATCCGGTCGGAAATTGACGACCACTTGCTGAGCCTCCTCCAAGCTGCGCGCGATCGAGACCTCAGCCCCGGGCGCTGCCTCCTCCAAGGCAGATCGGATCGCAGCGGCCAGATGATCGTCCGGCGCTAAAACAAGGACGCGGCCCCCAGGTACGGGGTGAGAATTGCTCGGCTTAGGGTCGTTCACAGTTACAAATGGACGGGCGCACCGCCCTCCATATGTGGAGCTGCCGCCCGCCTCTCCAACCTAGAGATGCCCGCTTCTCATAAAATGAAAAGCATTTTCTGCCAGCGCTAGAAAAGCGGGCCGCCACCCCTTTGCGCTTACCGCGAATGGATGCCGGTGGTAACCGCGTGCCCGTTATCTGTCCGCACAGTGGTCGAGCAGCTGCTGAATGCAGCCAGGATGAGGAGAGAGCCGAGAGTAGTGAGAAGGAAGGTTCGCATAGTATTTGGTTTGTTTATTTTGGTTCGTGACCGGAACGAAGATTGCGCGTCTGGCCCCTAGCGACCAGCGAAATGTTCTGCCAATCCGCGTCGGCTAATTTTTCCCCGTTCTGTTACCGGCATCTCCGCGAGGAAAAAAATCCGCTTCGGAACCTGCCATCCACTCAAAGACCGCCGACAAAACTCGCGCACCTCCGCCGCGGACGTTCCCGTTTCCGCCACCACACACGCCGCAACTTCCTCATTTCGTAATGTGGAACTGCGCCCGAAAACCACCGCTTCCCGGACGCCCGCGCACGCCAGCAAAACCGCCTCCACCTCCGCGGGATT
>JBDUAE010000503.1:0-1852 GCA_040004805.1 Chthoniobacterales bacterium
GTCGTCTGCGAAGAAGAACCCTCTCGCCCGAGCACGGCAGCGACCGATCCCGCACTGCGTCGGCAACTGCGGGGCGATCTCGATACCATTCTCTTGCACGCGCTCGCCAAGGCACCGGAGCGCCGTTACCGCGGCGCCGGCAATCTGGCCGACGATCTCCAGCGCCATCTCGACGACCGACCTGTTCGCGCCCGTCCCGATTCCTTCGGTTATCGCGCGGGAAAGTTCCTCCGCCGCAACAAAGCCGGCGGCGCCGCGGCCGCGCTCATCCTTCTCACACTGCTGGCCGGCGTCGTTGCCACCACTCGCCAGGCACAGATCGCCAATCGCGAGCGCGCCCGCGCGGAACGGCGCTTCAAAGAAGTGCGCAAGATTGCGAACTCACTCATGTTTGAGTTTCACGATTCCATCGCCGATCTGCCCGGCGCGCTTCCCGCCCGCCAACTGGTCACGCAGCGCGCGCTCGAATACCTCGACAGCCTGGCCCAGGAAGCGGGCGATGACCTTTCACTCCGCAGTGAACTCGCCCTCGCCTACGACAAGATCGGCCGTCTCACTTTCGATGAACGCCAAGCCGTCGCAGCGCATGAGAAAGCTGCCGCGTTGAATCAAGGCCTGGTCCAGGCCGCGCCAGCCAATGCGGCCTATCGTATGCAGCTTTCCCAAAGCTACGATGCGCTGAGCGACACGATGAAGATCGCCGGCCGCTCCGGCCCGGCGATCGAGTATGCGCGGAAATCACTCAACATCGTGGAATCCCTGCCTGGTTCTCACCCGGAAGAGCTGGCGGCTGCGCATGTCGCCGTCGGTGTAGTGCTATCCGATGCCGGCGATTTCCAGGGGGCCCGGCAGGAAGCGCAGACCGCGCGGGAGCTGGAAGAAAAACTCCAAACGCAGGACCCTTCCGACCTGGAACATCGCTGGGCCCTCGAGAGTAGTAACGTCTTGCTCTCTCAAACGGAAGCCGATGCCGGCGATTTTATCGCAGCCGTCGCCCACGCGCGAGAAGCCGTCGCGATCGCCCGCGATATCTTCGCGGCCGATCCCGCCAACACTCGACACCGCCGTGATATGTGGGCCACGCAATTCCGACTCGGCCGCCAACTCGCGGCCAGTGGTGACGCGCGCGCGGCCCTGGAAAATTATCAGCCCGCGCTCACTTTTCTGGAAGCGCTCGCCGCCGCCGATCCGAAAGACACCGGGCATCGTCGCTGGCTAGCTGTGACTTATTCAGCGGTCGGCGATGCTCACGCCCGACTCGGCGAACCCCAAGCGGCCCGTGGGTTTCAGGAAAAGGCACGGGCTCTGAGCGAGGACCTGCTGCGCGCGGACCCGGAACGCTTGGAAGCGGAGCGCGATCTGATTCAGATCAAGGAATCGCTCGGCACGCTCACCCTCGCCCAAGGCGAAACAACCCAAGCGCGCGATTATTTCGCCGACGCCCGCGCGCGCGCGGAAAAACTGGCGCAGCGCGATCCCGCTAACGCACGGGTGCAGAGCGCCCTAGCCCACGCTTACGCGGGATTGGCCACGAGCGGCCTTGGCCGTGGTCAGAATGCCGACGCAGAGAATCTCCGGCAACAGAGCCGCCAAATCTGGAGCCACCTGAAAACCCGGGGAATGCTAACCGCCGCCGACGCCGTTGCGTCGGAGATTGAACTCGCGGGGTCAACTCGTTAGGCCGCGGCCACGCGCGTGCTCAGCCCGATACGACCCGACTGCCGCGGCCCTGGCTCCCAGATTCGTTCGACCATTCCGGCGCCTAGTGTACAACAAGGCAGAGTCAGGCCTCCCGCTCGCCGTTACTCTCCGGGAGGCCCATACCAGCCGGCCAGATCGGCCACCAGATCGA
>JBDUAE010000005.1:0-20612 GCA_040004805.1 Chthoniobacterales bacterium
CCGCAGATGCGTTCGATGATCTCGGCGCCGTGACCTTGTGCGGCGTAGGCGCCGGCTTTGTCGAGCGGATCGATCTTCGTCAAATACGCGCGAATCTCCGCGGCGGCGAGATGGCGGAAGTGAACCTGCGAAACGACACAGAAGCTAAGCTGTTTTTTGCGAGCGAGCGCACAAATGCAAACGCCGGTGCAGACGGTGTGCTCGCGCCCGCTGAGACGTTGGAGAATGCGGAATGCGGCGTCGTGATTAGCCGGTTTGCCGATGGGCGCGCCATCGAGGGCGACCAGAGTATCGGCTCCGAGGACGACTGCGGCGGGATGGGCTCGCGCGACGGCCATGGCTTTAAGGGCGGCGTTGCCGGTCGTGAGTTCGCGCGCGGTCAGGACGCGGCTAGCAATTTCGCTTGCGACCGACGCGACGACCTCGAACTGCAAACCGGCTTCGGCAAGGAGTTGCTGACGTCGCGGCGACGCGGAAGCGAGAACGAAACGCGGGACCACCGGTGCGAGCGCGTTTATTTAGGCGACGCCGCCGGTTTGGAAGAAGGAGCTTTGCCGCCCAAAAGCGCGTCCATGTTCGGCAATTTCATTTCCTCAAACCCGGCGGGCGCCGTGAATTCAGAATCCGGCAGAGGGTCTTGCTTGATCGAAACGATGGTGGTTTTGATTTCCTTGCCATTGAAAGCGACCCGGGTCCGCAGCGGCACTCCGGGAAAAGCTCGATAATCCGGCATGCCTTTACCGGCGACGTTCCAGGCTTCCGGAGTGGTGGCGACGAGTTGCTTCAGAATCGCCGCGCCGTCGGGATAATTTGTCGCGATCCAATAGGTCCCTTTGAAGGCGGGAGCATCGCAAACATATTCTTGGGTCTCGTAACCGTCGATCATCTCTTTCTTGCCGGTGGGCTTGAGCTGCGGTTTGACCGGAGGTGCGTTTTTTTCCTCGGGCGACATCGCCAGTTCGGCCGCGGCCTTGGCCTGCGCGGGGGAAATGCGCATGAATTTTTTCTGCTCGTTCATATAAGTGACGAGGTTCCCGGTTTTGCCGTCGATGATTGTGGTCATCTGCGGGCCCATCTCGATCCGCGCTTTGTCGCCTTTAATTTTCAAGATCATGGACGAAACCGGACCCGCGCCTTCGATGCGTTGCACGAGAGTAAGATCGGCGCGCGCGCTGCCGACAAAGGAGGCGCAGCCGAGCAGGGCGAAGGCGAATATTTTCATCCCCAAATTGCTAGTCTGCGGCGCGAAAAATGGCAAGCAGACTCGCGCCTTGAGCAAGCGAGGCCTACGCGCACACGAGGCCCAGCCAAAAATGACTTGGCAGGATTCGGAGCCCACGCCAGCTTGGTCGTGAACGCGGGTGTAGCTTAATGGTAAAGCTGTAGCCTTCCAAGCTACTGACGAGGGTTCGATTCCCTTCACCCGCTTTTCCGCATCGAGACGTGATAATTTTGTTGACCGTGTGTCCCGAACACGATAACCAAGCACTGTTTTAACCACCTCGGAAGGGCTTCTATTTATGAAAAATCTGTTCATGGCATCCAATGGCGAGCGAATCGCCGCACGTATTCTCAAATCGGCGATCTACCTTCTGACGGCGCTCGCACTCGGCGCGATGTTCTGGGTGGCCGGCACTTCCACCTCCCAGGCGCAGAACATGACGCCGGAGAAAATGATTCAAGCAGAGTTGCCGCAAGGCGTTTCCGTCGCAACCGCGGGGAAAGCCGATTTCCTGGCAGCGCTCTGTGCGGCAGTCACCAAACACCGTTCGGCCGCGCCACAGCTCGCCACCTTTTCCGTCAACCTCCATCCAAACTGGAAAAAAGACATTTTGCGCACGATCTTCCGTTGTCTCGGGACCGATGATTGTCGCCTCCTTGGCAGAGTACTGAGGGCCCTTTCTACCGGAAGCGATTCGAGCGAACTCGCCGAACTGGCAGTGCAATTGGCCCCGAGCTGCGCGCCGAACTTCGGCGGCGAGCCTGTGGATGAAGGTGGTTTCGGCAACGCGCCGGGGAATCTGAATCCTCCTCCGGGATCGATCGGTGGTAGCGGCGGCCAGGGCAACGTAATCGCGGTCTGCTTCAATGGCGTGACGCGCTTCTTCTCGCCGGAGGGCGCGCAGGCGTTCCTCGCGGCCAATCCGGGTGCATATCTCGGAGCCTGCGTCGTGACTCCGGTGCAGAATCGCTAAGCGATCGAGTTAGTTTTCGAATTCAGAAAAGCCGTTGCGTGTTACCGCAACGGCTTTTCTTTTTCCTCCAAGCCACGCCGATAAATTTGTGATCGAGAAATCTGGAAAATTTTCCGCTGTGACGGAGGGGCTTTCGCTTCTCATTCTCTGCGCCGCGTTTGCCATCATTCAGGTCCTGATCGGCGGGACGCGGATGGTTTTTAGCCTTCCGGCTTACGCGCTGATTGGGGTGGCCGGTTTTTTCGCCATCTTTTCCTGGCGCAGGATCAAGCCCCGCCCGAGCGAGCCTTGCCTGGCGGTGACGGCTATTTTTTTTGGATACATCATTGGTCGGGCACTGCTTTCGCCGGTTCCCTATATTGCGCGCAGTGATCTCTATTCAGTTCTTGGCGGGCTGGTCGTCTATTTTTTAGTGAGCTGCACCGTGATCGGCGCCAAACCGCGTTTGATTTTGGTGACGGTGTTGCTTGCGCTCGCCATGGGCCATGTGGCCGTCGGCGCGATCCAATTCCGCGACGGGACAAACTTCATGCCGATCTCCTGGCTGCAGCGTTATGATTACGAGCGGCGGGCCAGCGGTTTTTACATTTGCCCGAACCATCTCGCTGGATTGCTCGAAGTGGTGGGGGTGATGGGGTTGAGTGTCGTCTGTTGGAGCCGATGGCCGGTATGGGGCAAGCTCGTCATCGCATACTTAGTGGGTGTTTGTTATGTGGGATTGATTCTCACCGGCAGCCGCGGCGGTTACCTGAGTACCGCCGCCAGCCTGCTGGTGTTTGGTTTACTCAGTCTTCTGATCCTGCGGCGCGCCAGTGGCGGAATAGCTTGGAAAATCGGCCTCCCGGCCGTCGTGCTCGCCCTTCTCGTGGGCGTGGCCGTGGTTTTTTACGTGGGTAAGAACGATTTTCTAAAACAGCGCGCCCAGACCACCTTCGACACTTCGAACATGCGCGTGGAACTTTGGAAGGCCGCGCTGCAGCAGTGGCAATTGCAACCCGTCGTGGGGACCGGTAGCGCGACGTATCTTTATTACGGCCGGCTTTTTCGCGACAAGCAGGTGCAGCTCGATCCGATCTACACGCATGGTGATTATTTGCAGCTCCTCGCTGAGTACGGACTGGTGGGCGCGATCGGAATGGCTATTTTTATCGGGGTCCACCTGCGGAACGGGCTGCGAAACTTTGCCAGGCTCGGTCCCCGCCGGGTGACCGCTTCGCAACTTCTGCCCAGCAATGCGCTGGCTCTAAACGTGGGCGCAATCGCAGCCGTGAGCAGTTATTTAGTGCATTCGATTTTCGATTTTAATTTGCACATCCCGGCCAACGTCCTGCTAATGGCGCTCGTCTTTGGTATTCTCGCTAATGAAGGGGTGATGCGGGAGAAATTAGCCGGCAATCCTCTGGCTCAAAAAGTTTGGCGGCTGGCTGCGGCCGCACTCAGCCTGGTTCTGCTCGGCTTGAGTCTGCGTTTGCTCCCCGGTGAATATTTTTCCGAGCGCGCGCGGATGGCCGTGCGTGATCATCAACCGGGACTGGCTCTGCTTTTTGCGCGAAAAGGATTGGACTACGATCCGGCCAATCCTGATCTCTATCATCACCTGGCCTCGGCCCAGATGCAGTTCGGCGATGGGGCGGGAGCGCCCGAAGCGGCAGCATCCTTCCAGAGAGCAGCCATCGCCGCGCTCGAGCACGCGCGGGCAATCGCACCGCGGGAACTTATTTACGGACTGGAGTTGGCGGGAGCACTCGATTCTGCCGGTCGCTTTGACGAGGCGGAGAAGGTGTTTCAAGACCTGATTCGTCTCGATCCAAAGTCGGACAGTCTGGCCAGGTATCACCAGGGACATTTGAAATTGCAACATCCGGAAAAGACAGAAAAGATCGACCTTCCGGCCACCGGTTCGTAGGATTGCTCCCATGGGTTGGGACCACCACCAAAAAAATCATGCAAAACCCCTGAAAAAAGGATTGCTGACCATTTTCCTCCCGGCTACTCTGCGAGCCGTGTGACGTACTACGTCGCAGGAAAACGTCACCGGCGAACAGTTGAAGGATAAAAACGGGCATATGAAAAAAATTAACCTCTCCACTTTCGCCGCCTCGGCGTTCGTGATCACCCTGCTCGGTTTACAGCCGTCTATTGCGCACGCTGGCGGCCAAGGATTTGGCAAGGAAGTTTTCGAAGACAACTCGAAGAGCGATCTTGGACTGGGTAAATTTTCCACCTCTCCTTTCCACGTCACGGTTTCCGTGCGGGGTGGCTACGATGACAACGTCAACCTGACCCACTTCAACCCGCAGTCCTCGTTCTTCACCAACGTCGGTCTCGGACTCACCTACGATTTCGGCAGCCCCCGCACCCGAATCAGTCTGACCAGCGGCGCGAGTTTCACATACTACTTCGACCGCACCGATTCGGTCTCGGGCACGTCGGATAATTTTGATGTCAACGTCTACGCTAGCTTCGGCATCACTCACCGGGTAAACCCGCGTCTGACGTTGAGCGCGAACATGTACGCGACGTATCAATCGCAGCCCGATTTTCAGTCGTTCGCCAATGGCGGATTTAATTTCAGCCGCCAAAGCCAAAATTTCTTTTTCACCGTCAATAAATTCTCGCTCGGATATTCATGGACGCCGCGTTTCTCCACCGTCACGAGCTACACCCTGGGTTATACCAACTACGATGATGACATCGTCAGCGTGTTCGAGGATCGCTTCGAGCACACCATCGGCAACGAGTTTCGCTTCCTCGTGCTCCCGACCACTACCGCGGTCGCAGAATATCGCTTCGGCGCGGTGAACTACATCGAAACCGACGGACGTGATTCCACTTCGAACTATTTCCTTCTGGGCGTTGACCACAGCTTCAGCCCGCGCCTGAACCTCTCCGTTCGCGGCGGTGTCGAACTTCGCTCCTACGACGACAACGGCGCTTTTGGCGCTAACGGCGGCGACCAGACCAGTCCTTATGGTGAATTGACCGTCAATTACGCGATTGCGCAGAACACCTCGATCTCGTGGACGAACCGCTACTCGATCGAGCAATCAGACATTCCTGAACTCATTAGCCGCCAAACCTATCGGACCGCGGTCTCCATCCGGCACAACTTCACCTCGCGCATTACGGCTGGGCTCAACTTTGCCTACCAAAATGACAATTATGACGGGAATAACGTCACGCCTGGATTTAACGAAGACTCTTTCGACATCTCGCTGTCCGTCCGCTATGCCGTCACCCGTAATTTTGCGCTCGATGCCGGCTACACGCACACCGAGGTCAATTCCGAAGCCAATCTTTTCCGCGATTATTCGCGGAATCGTTATTACTTCGGCGCCAGCTTCACGTTCTAAAACGCACGGTCTGCTCGGTTTTGCGTTGGGCCGTTTTCCGACGTAGCCTGTTTGCCCGACCGGAGTTTCTATGTCACAAACCGAAGAAGGTAAACTTCATTTTCTCGATTATTGGAGGGTCATTCGCGTCCGTTGGGTGCTGATTCTTCTCGCATTTTTTCTCGTTTTGGCGACCGCGGCGGTCGTGACTTACTTTCAACCACGGGAGTTCCAGTCCTCGGTTTTCGTCGAGGTAAAATCGACCGCACAAAACGTCCGAATCTTCGGCACGGGCGATCCAAACCTGCCGGTCCACGACCCCACCCTGGCACCGACGGTCTATCAAGTCATCCAGCGCACCGGTGTCCTTTACCCGGTGATTGATGATCTGAAGCTTCAGGATAAATGGGCGAAAAATGGGATTCGCCCGACCAAGGAACAGGCTTATCAGCGGCTTCGCAGCCGGCTTGAGGTCGACGAGGTCCGCAATACGGATTTGCTCCAAATCAGCGTTTACAGTCAAGATCCTCAAGAGGCGGCTGACATCGCAAATCGAATCGTCGAAGTCTATCAAAGCACCCGAGTCGACGAGGAAAAAGACCTGATGAACCGCGCGGTCGCGAGCATGAACGAGGAGGTCGCGAAACAGCAGAAAAAAGTCGACGAATCCCTCGCTGATGTTAGCCGGATTCGAGATCAGGAAGGGGTGGTCGATCTCAATCCTGAAGGGATGGAGGATACGTCCATGCCGGTCAACAACATGGTGATCAAGCAGGAAGGCGAAGTGAATGACGCTGAGACCAAAGTGGCGGTCCTTTCGACGCAACTAGACCAGATCGAAAAGCTCAAAGGCGAAGATCTGATGCGGATGATGCCGACGCTGAAGATTGACGATCCCACCATCCAGAAAATTCTTCCGCTTTATCAGGAAGCTGTCGCGCAGGAAGCGCTGCTGCTTAATTCGGGCTTGGCAGAAAACCACCCAAAAGTGAGGGCATTGCGCGCGACCAAGGCCGTATACACCCGCCAGCTGGAAGAGCAGGTCACCATTATCCGAAGTGCCCTGCAAAAAAATCTCGCTACTGCGCAAACCACGCGCGATGAGCTGCAAAAGCGCCTGGATGGAATTAACAAGCGCCAGTTGGATTCAAAGAATTCCAGCGCCACCTATTCTCGAGCGAAAAACCTCTACATCAAAGAGAAGATGCTGCTGGACGGTGTCCGTGCCCGCGCCCAAACCCAGACGATGGAACTCGCGATGCCGCGTATGGCCGTAAGTGTGAAGCAGGTGGCGGAGCCCGCCAGCTACCCAGCGCGTCCGCGCGTCGCCCTAAATCTCGCGCTCGGCGCCTTGGTAGGCCTCCTGGTTGGTTTGGGATTGGCCTTCTTTATCGAATATCTGGATACGAGCGTGAAGACCATGGAAGACGTCGAAAGTCTCCTCGGCGTCCCCGTCCTCGCGATCATTCCGAAGAATATTAAACTCCTGCATCAAGAGCCGGGCGACACCCCGGATGCGGAAGCGTATCGAATTCTGCGCACCAACATTGAGTTCAATCGCAAGAATCCCGAAGCCAACGCGATCTCCATGGTCAGCGGCGGTCCGGGCGAAGGTAAATCCACCACCTTGGCCAATCTGGCTTTTACCTCGGCGCAGGGCGGCTATACCACGCTGATCGTGGATGCGGATTTGCGACGGCCGGTGCAGCATTCTCTTTTTGATCTGAGCAATAAAGTCGGACTGACTAATTACCTTACAACCGACATGCGCCTCGAAGACGTCATTGTGCCGACGTCGGTTGAAAATTTGTCGCTCTTGCCCAGTGGTATTCTCCCTTCAGATGCGGTGGGGATTCTTAATTCACAGCGCATGTCGGATATGATCGCCGAGGTCAAAACTCGCTACGACATCGTGTTTTTTGATTCGCCGCCAATGCTCGGCGTAAGCGATGCATCGGTCCTCGCCAGCGAGGTCGATCAAACCATCATCGTCGTGCAACACCGCCGCTTTCCGCGCGCCATGCTCACGCGAGTGAAACAGGCTGTGCTGGGTGTAGGCGGCACCGTTTTGGGAGTCGTCCTCAACAATGTCGACCTCAAACACGACCAGAATTACTACTACTACACCAACTACTACGGCTACTATCAGCCGCGCGATAAGGAAGCACGCCGCGAGTCTCGTCGGGCCGCCACTCCCACCACCAGTAATGGTTACTCGGAACCGGAGGAATATTAATGCGATTCATTTCTACACTTTTCGTCGCTCTTTTCGCCATGATCCTCTCGGCGCACGGTCAGGCTACTTTGCGCGTGGGCGATCCCGTCGAGTTAAAAATCGCCGGCGTGCCGGTCGAGGAACAGACTCAGGTCAATAACGTCTACACCGTGGACGCCAGTGGCACAGTCAACATGCCCTACATTAACAAAGTGAAGGCGGACGGCCTCACTCCTTCCCAGCTCGCAAATTCCATCGAGAGCACCTACCGCTCCCAAAAGATTTACACCAACCCGACCATCACGATCGTGATGGCTCCCACTTCACGGTTCGTCAACGTAGGCGGAGCGGTTCGGACACCTTCGCGTATTCCTTTCACCGAGGACATGACCCTCCTCACCGCGATCAATGCCGCTGGCGGTTTCAACGATTACGCCGATCAAAGGAAAGTGCGCGTCATGCGCGGATCGAATGTGAAAATTTACGATGTGCGGGAATCGCGACGCGATCCTTCGCGCGATATCAAGCTCCAGCCCGGTGATCGCATTGAGATCCCGCAGAGCTTTTTTTAGCCGACACTTGTTTTGTCGTCATCGGTCCGTGCCGACCACGGCCCAGTGCTTCCAAGCATAGCCGAGGCCCGAGTAGACGGTCAACGCGACGGTGATCCAGATTAAGGCCGTCCCTCCCTCGTTCCAGGCCCTAGTCCACCAAACGGTAGCTCCGTCCGCGTAATGCAGTTCCTTGATTGCGAGCAGGCTAAGGAAAAAAACTACCGTCACGATCTGCCAAGTCGTCTTGTGTTTACCGAGACTTTCCGCAGGCAAAACCATCCCCTTCGAGCTCGCCAGCAGCCGCAGCCCGGTGATCAAGAAATCCCGCGCCACCACGATCGTGGCCGCCCAAGCCGGAATCGCCTTTAGCGGCACCAAGGTGATGAAAGCGGCGGCGATCATGATTTTATCCATCAGCGGATCCATAAGTTTTCCGAAATCCGTAATAGATTGATAACGCCGGGCGATTTCGCCATCGACGAAATCCGTCACACCCGCGACCACGAAGAGCAACAAAGCCGCGGTCTGTGCAAACCGCCATTCCGAGTTCACCACCATGGTAAAGAGTATGGTTAAGCCCAGCCGGCTCAGTGTGAGTCTGTTTGCCCAATTCATGGTGCGGCCGCTGCTTTAGGGTGTTTCCAGATCGGCGCCCGCTTTTTTAATTCGTCCACCACCCAGATCGCGGCGCGGAAGGCCTCCGCCCGATGTTTGCATCCGACGCGGACGAAAAGAGATGCCTCATCCTTCGCGACGAAGCCCAGCCGGTGCCGGATTACGAGTTGCTGTAATGGGAACGAAGCGAACGCTTCCTCGGCCACGATTTGCAGTTGATGTTCCGCCATCTCTCGGTGGGCCTCATATTCAATCCCAGAGATCGGAGCGCCCGCCTCGGTTTCTCGCACCACCCCCCAAAAATCTACCACCGCACCGGTTTGCGCCGGCGATTTTTCCAGCGGCGCCGCGAGCGGGAACTCGCTCAGCAAAACTTCGCAGACGGGATTTGCCATGCGTGATACATATGGGTAAAGCGACCGCTTGGCCGCAAGACAGGAGATACGCAAAATGAGCGCGAAGCAATGTGATATTGGACTCATTGGCCTGGCCGTGATGGGCGAGAACCTTGTTCTTAACCTCGAGTCGAAGGGATTTTCCGTCGCGGTCTTTAATCGCACGACCGAGGTCACAGAAAAATTTGCCGCCGGTAAGGCGAAGGGGAAAAACATCGTGCCCACCCGGACGATGGAAGAGTTCATCGCCGCTCTCGCTCGGCCCCGAAAGGCCATGATCATGGTCAAAGCGGGTGCGCCCGTGGACGCCGTGATCGCGCAGCTCACGCCGCTGCTCGAAAAAGGCGATGTCATTATCGATGGCGGCAATTCGCTTTTTACCGACACGCAACGCCGGTGCAAAGATCTCGAGGGCAAAGGAATTCACTTCGTTGGCTGCGGCGTTTCCGGCGGCGAGGAAGGCGCGCTCAAGGGACCTTCACTGATGCCCGGTGGTTCGCGCGGTTCTTGGGAGATTATCGCCCCGATTTTTCGTAAGATCGCCGCACAGGTCGATGGCGAACCCTGCTGCCGCTACATGGGGCCCGACGGCGCGGGGCATTACGTCAAGATGGTCCACAACGGGATCGAGTACGGCGACATGCAACTTATCGGCGAGGCCTACGCCATTCTGAAGGACGTGCTCGGGATGAAGGCGGCAGAATTAGCCGACATCTTCACTGAGTGGAATAAGGGCGATCTCGATAGCTACTTGATTGAGATTACTTCGCAGATTTTCCGGAAGATCGATCCCGATACCGGCAAGCCTCTCGTTGACGTAATCCTCGATAAAGCCGGCCAGAAAGGCACCGGCATTTGGACTCTGCAATCCGCCATTCGGCAGGCCATCGTCATCTCCACGATTAACGCCGCTGTAGAAGCTCGCGTCATTTCCTCGCGCAAAGAAGAACGGGTGGACGCGGCAAAAATTCTTCCGCAACCGAAGGTAAGTCCGTTCACAGGTGATCGCGCGCAATTGGTTGCGGCGGTCCGGGACGCGCTTTACGCCTCGAAAATCGTTTCCTACGCGCAAGGGATGGAGTTGCTCGGCGCTGCCAGTGTGGAAGAGAAGTGGAATCTGAATTTTGGCGACATCGCGACCATCTGGCGTGGCGGTTGTATCATCCGCGCGAAGTTCTTGAATCGCATCGTGGAGGCCTACCAGCGCGATCCAAGCCTGCACAATCTTCTCCTCGATCGCTATTTTACCGACATCATCGCGAAGACGCAGGCTAATTGGCGCGTCGCAGTGGCAACCGCGGTCAACCACGGCGTCGCCGTTCCCGCTTTCAGTGCCTCGCTCGCCTATTTCGATAGTTATCGACAGGCGCGTTTGCCGGCAAATTTGCTCCAAGCGCAACGCGACTTTTTCGGAGCTCATACCTACGAACGGATCGACAAGCCCGGTATCTTCCACACTGAGTGGCTTGAGGCCGATACGATGTCGCCAGAAAAGCCAGCCGAACTCAAACCCGCCTCCCACGGCGGCGAATAGCAGGATTTGCCATGACCTACATATACGAAACGACCAACCTCGACAAACCGGTCCGGCGCTTTGAAGTCACGCAAAGCATGAAAGATGAACCGCTCCGGACCGATCCCGAAACCGGCGAACCCGTCCGTCGCGTCATCACCGGCGGCGTCGGCGTCCTCGTCCCCGGTTCATCCGCGGGACCATCCGTCGGCTCGGTCGGGTCGCACGGCTGCGGCTCCGGTTGCGGCTGTCATTAGCCATCCGCCCGAGTCGCCCTGAACGCGCGCGCGTGTCATCCTGAGCTGCGCCGACAGCGAAGGATCTCGCACAGGCTAACGAGTCGTCCTTTCCCCGCGAGCATACCAAGGGATTAGTGCGATATCCCTTCGCCGTCTTCGCGGCTCAGGATGACAGCGTCAGGGCGATGTTCGTTGCGATAGATTCGTCGGTTTCAATGAAAATCGTGCGACTCGCTGCCGACGAGTCGCTCATGCGCGAGCGGCCAAATCCCTTTCGCCTTAATCAGGACCACGCTCTCCGAATTCTGCACTTCGCCCTCAATTAAAAGAAATGGCTCTTCCGTAATCAGCTGTCGCAGCTTCTCGAAAAGGTCGGGAGTAACGATCGCATTCGAGACGCCTGTCTCATCCTCGAGGCTGATGAAGACGAACCCTTTCGCCGTCCCCGGCCGCTGCCGACAAATGACGTTGCCGGCAATCTGCACCGTTATACCATGCGGGGCCGTCGCGAGATCGACCGCGCGCCAGGCTTGCGGAAAATCGACCCGCAGCAGCGTCATCGGATGCGGCCCCGTGGTCAGATTCATCGTTTCGTAATCTGCCTGCACCCGCTCCGCCAGCGTCATCGGCAGAAGCGGTGTTTCCCGCGGCAGTGCAGCTCCAGCAGTGAAGAGCCCATCGTCCAGGCGTTCCTCAACGCGCCACAAAGCGTCGCGCCGATGCCTCGCCAGCGCATTGAGCGCGCCGAGTTCTGCGAGCGTCCGTTGTTCCTCTTTCGTCAGTCCCGCTCGGTGCCGCAAATCGTCCACTGACTGAAACGGAGCGTTCGCCCTCGCGTCCCTCAAGCTCTCGGCATGTTCCTGCCGCAAACCGTTTACGACACAAAACCCGAGCCGAATCGTGTCGTCTGCGATCACCACGCAGCGCCAATCGGATTCCACCACGCAAACTGGCCGCATCTTAATCCCATGCCGGCTCGCATCTTTCACGATGGTCGCCGACGTGTAGAATCCCATGGGCTGATTGTTGAGCAGGCTGGCGTAAAATTCGGCGGCGCGATGCACCTTTAAATACGCGCTGCCGTAAGCCAGGATCGCGAAGCTGATGGCATGCGACTCGGGGAATCCGTAGAGCGCGAACGAGGTGATTGATTGCAGCACCTTCTCAATCACGGCCGGTGCGATATTTTTCCGCCTCATGGCGTCGCGTAATTTCACGCTCACCTTTTTCATTCGCTTTTCCGAGCGATGGAAGCTGAGTGCGCGTCGCAATTCTTCTGCTTCATCGCCGGAGAAATCGGCCGCTACCATCGCAATTTTTAACATCTGCTCCTGAAAGAGCGGCACGCCCAAGGTCCTTTTTAAAACCGGCTCCAACTCCGGCAGAAAATATGTGACCTTCTCGCGGCCAGCCCGACGCGCCAGATACGGATGCACCATGTCGCCCTGGATCGGACCCGGCCGAATGATCGCGACTTCGATTACGATATCGTAAAAGCATTTCGGCTTCATTCGCGGCAACGTCGCCATTTGGGCGCGGCTCTCGATTTGAAAAACGCCAATCGTGTCCGCCTTTTGCATCAAGGCGTAAGTCGCCGGGTCACCCTGCGGAAGGTATGCCAGATCAACCGGGCGCCCGCGGTCGGCACAGAGCGTCAACGCGTCCTGCATCACCGACATCATCCCTAGGCCTAACAAGTCTATTTTTACGATCCCGAGATCTTCGCAATCGTCCTTGTCCCATTGCGCGACCACGCGACCAGGCATCGAGGCATTCTCCAGCGGCACGAACGCGCTGAGATTGTTCTGGCAAATGATCATCCCGCCTGAATGCTGCCCGAGATGGCGCGGCAAGGCGTAGATCGCCTCGTACAGCCTAACGAATGCTGGCATCCGCGAATGCGCCTTGGGCAACCCGGCCTGTTTGATCTGCGCTTCCAGATCCATCGTGTGCGGGAAATCGCCGTTAGCGAAGAGGTGCGAAAAACGATCGAGCACGTTCGGCGAAAAATTGAGCGCTTTTCCAATCTCACGCGCAGCGCTCCGGCCGCGATAAGTGATGACGTTCGCCGTCATGGCCGCGCCGTGCTTTCCGTAGCGGCGATAAACTTCCTGGATCACGCTTTCGCGACGCTCACCACTCGGCAGATCGAGATCGATGTCGGGCCAGCCTTTCCGGCTTTCGCTCAAGAAACGCTCAAAGACGAGATGATTGCTCACCGGATCCACCGGAGTAATGCCGAGACAAAAGCAGACTGAGCTGTTGGCCGCGCTCCCCCTCCCTTGCACCATAATATTGCGCTCGCGGCAGAAATTAACGAGATCCCAGACGATCAAGAAATAACCGGCAAAGCCCAGTTTCGTGATCAGTGCCAACTCGTAATCCAGTTGCCGCTTCACTTTTGTGCTGGGCGCTCCGTAACGTTGCTGCGCGCCGAACCAAGTAATCGTGCGCAGGAACGAATTCATGTCGTGACCCTCCGGCACCGGAAAATCAGGAAAATGGTAGTCTATATTTTCCAGTGAAAACTCGAGCCGATCCGCCAATCGCTCCGTGTTCGTAATCGCTTCGGGCAGATCGTGAAACAGTGCCCGCATTTCCCGATCGCTCTTCAGATGTCGCTCGGAGTTTTGGGTGAGCAGAGTGCCGGCGGCATCGAGATGGGTGTGCTCGCGGATACAGGTGAAAACATCGAGCACTTCCCGACCGCGCGGAGTGGCGTATTGCACGCCGTTCGTGGCGACCACGGGGAGTCTGAGATTCTTCGCCAGATCGAGCAGCCGTTGATTGGCCTGCTTTTCTCCGCGCTGGAAGTGGCGCTGAAGTTCGACGTAAACATTTTCGTGGCTGAAAATACGGGTCGCAGCGTCAGCTTGCTCAGTGTGACCAATCAGACTAACGAGTCCCTCAGAAAATCGCGGTAACTCGTTCCAGCGGACTTCGCATTCTCCTTTTACCGCACTGCGAAAATGCGCTTCGGTCAGGAGCGAACAGAGATTTGCGTAGCCCTGTTTGTTCTTTACCAAGACAGGCAGAACGCTTCCGTCTTCCATCGTCAGTTCACAACCCGTGATCGGACGCACTCCTTTCTCGCGCGCCGTGGCGGAAAAACGTTGCGAGCCATAAACGCCATTCCGGTCGAGCAAGGCCGCCGCCGGCATTTGCAGTTCAGCGACGGTGTCGGCTAATTGTTCTGGAAAGGATGCGCCGCGGAGAAAACTAAACGCGCTGCAGGCGTGAAGCTCGACGTAGGCCATGGCGTTTTATGATACGAGCCCGAGCGCGTCCCGGCTTAATCGTAAATTCCATCCATGGACCAGCCGTGCGCATGCTGGTGACAACGGCAGAGCGTGCCGTTGGCAAACTGCAGATCCCACTCGGCCCGACTCCACGCTTTCTCATCCCACCAATTCCCGGAAGCAAGGAAGGGACCGATGCGATTCGTTGCTTTTTCCACTTCTATCTTTGGTAAAGGCGGCGCCGAACGAAAACGTCGCAGCGCGAACAAAGGCAATGGTGGCAATCCGGGTGCAGTTTCCTCGATCCGCCAGGTAAAAGGTTCCATCCGAAAAGCATCCGGCTGATGCGTATCTTCCAGCACCGGGGTGCCCATGCGTTCTCCTCCCAACAGGCCCATGAGCCGTGCCAGCGTCTCCGCTAGTTGGGTGGAATCGCGCAACGCGGTTTCGAATAAATTTCCCTGCGCGTGCGCAGGCCGCGCCGCGATCGCGGCGAGCGAGACGGCCACGATCGGCGCCTCCGATTTAAAATTTTCCAGATGCGCGTGGAGCATGCGGAAAAGCACTTCAACGTTATTACCCGGCTCCGGAATTTTGAAATTGTGCGCGTACTTCTGTTGGTCGCTGAAGCGAATTTCCAGATGGAGTTCTTTTGCGACCAAGTAAAGCGCGCCGAGGCGCAAGGTCAGCGCCTGAAGAAAGCGGCGCAGGATAAAAAGTAACGGCTCGCTCGTCTCGATTTCCTGCTCAAACTCAAACGTCTCCGCGAACGTCTCCGGTGGTTCGATTAATTTTAACAACCGCGTCGTCTTCCCGCTCGCACGCATCCACATCCGCACCGCTTCCGGCCCGAGCCGCAGGGCCACATCTTCTTTCGCAAGAGCGGCGAATTCTCCAAGAGTGTGAACGCCCCACTTCTGCAAAATCGCGATAACGCGGCGAATTTCGACGGTGCGCTCTGCGGCGCGTTTTGCCGTCGCCGAACCGCGCGCGCTCATTACCGGCGAGAGAGCAAGCGGGCTTTTACTTCCTCAGCCAGAGAGGAATTGGAAATCCAGGCCGCGGCGCGATTTGAATCCGTTTTTAGCCAAGCGGCGGCGATCGATTCCATCTGGCTGTTCCGGATCGTATCGTTACCGATGCTCTCCGCCCATTGCGCCGCCGTCGTCGGATCGGTCGCTGCGACGCGCCGGGTGTAGGCCGTCACGGCCGCGTCTCGGGACGCGCCGGCCGGCAAAGTCCCCAGCCACGCGCCGGTGGCGTAGGGATCGTTTTGCGACCAGCGATTCACCAAATTCTCGAACGCACTTGAGCGATTCGCGCCTTCCGGCAGAGAACTGGCCCACTTGCTGGTGGCTTGCGGATCTTCGCCCGCCCATTGCCAGGCGATCGTGGCCGCGGCTGAGCTCTGCGCTTCCCCGGCCGACATTTGCGTGATCAATCCTGCCGCCTGACTCGGATCGGATTCTGCAACTACGGCGATGACGCCGGGCAGGACCAGATTGCGCGTGGCATTGTCGGGTAAATTCCGCGCCCACAGCAAAGCGCTGGTGGGATCGTTCCGGGTCCATTGCCGGGAGACATTTTCGAGCAGATTTTTGCGACCTTCCGTATCGCTCGCACGCAACGCGAAATCCGCCGCGGCCTGCGGATCGGCCTCGCTCCATTGCGAGATAATATTCGTGAGCGCGTTCTGCCGGGCGGGGCCGGCCGGAAGTTTTTGCGCCCAGAGGACTGCACTCGGCAGATCGCTGCTGGCCAATTGCAATGCGACTGCGCTGGTCGCTTCTTCCTGCAATTTTCCCGCGGGCAAATTGGCGACGTATTCCGCCGCGGCATTCGGCTCGGTTTGCACCCAGGTGGTCAGTGCAGAACGCACCGCATTGCGCTGGGCATCGCTCACCGGCAACTGCTCGGCCCAGGTCAGAGCGGCGTGCGCATCAGTCAACGCCCATTGCCGCGCCACATTCGCGACCGAGGCGTCGCGGGTGGAGCCTGCCGGCAATTCACTAATGATCGCCGCCACCCGGGGCGCGTCTTTGCCGGCCCAATTCGCGAGAATATTTTGCAGCGCATTATTCCGGCCGGGACCGGTGGGAAGAGTATTGGCCCAGGCGTAGGCGGCTTCGGGATCCTGGTTGGCCCAATTCGACCCGATCACCTGAATCGCCGCGTCCCGACTCGAGCCCGGCGGAAGCTGGCTGGCGCGTTCGGCCGCAGCGCGCGGATCGGAAGCGGTCCACTTCGTGAAAATGGGCCAATACAGACTCTGGCGGTAACGGCCAGCGGGCAGGGTTTCGAGAAAAGTAAGAGCAGCCTGGGGATTTTTCTCGGCCAGGGCGGAGACGAGCGTTTGCAGGGATTGTTCGCGCGCCGGGCCGGGCGGAAGCTGCTGCGCCCACGCCGTCGCAGCTTGGGGATCATGTTCCGCCCAAGCGGCAACCGCACTGGTGATCGCCCAATTGCGCGAGGTGCCTGGCGGAAGATTTTGCGCATACGCCATTGCTGCCGGCGGATCGAATTCTGCCCAGCGGCCGATCACGAGCGAGACCAGCATGCTTTTCTCCTGCAGTTTCGGAAGCGTCTCCGCGAAGGCGAGAACCTCCGCGACATTTTTGGCGTCAATCGAATCCGCCAACTTCGTAAAGGTGGCGTAGGTCCGGCGACCGTTACCCGGATGGGCGAGAGCCTCTTTGATGCGGCTAATGACATCGCCGCTGGCCGCTTCATTTTCGGGCTCGGGCGCAGTCGCGGCTGAAGCGCTCGCGGGAGCGAAAGCGAGCGCCGGAGGGGACGCGATGGGACCGGCAGAGGACAACGACACCGAGCGCGAGACGGCAATTTTGCCAGGCGCTGGCAAAGCGTAATGGCCAAGAACGACCCCCAGGCAAAGCGCCGGGAGGGCCACCGCGAGCGGGAAAAGAAAGCGTTTCACAAGATTCATGTCGCTTAAATATGTGATATGTTCATTTGATCTTAATTCAACTCAAATAATTTTTACCGGACACACCGGCAGCGCTTTCAAAAAGGCCCGCCCATACGCCTTCGTCACAATCCGGTTATCGAGAATAACCACGATTCCCTGGTCGCTCCGCGTCCGAATCAATCGCCCCACGCCCTGTCGCAGCTTCAGGATTGCCTCCGGCAGCGAGTATTCCGTAAACGCGTCGCCGCCCCGGGCCTGGATCAGCTCCAATTTCGCTTCCACCAGCGGATGATCCGGCACCGCAAACGGGAGCCGCGTAATGATGACGTTCGAGAGCGCATCGCCGGGCACGTCGACACCCATCCAGAAGCTGTCCGTGCCGAAGAGCACGCTGCGCGGCGTGCTTTTGAATTCCTCGAGCAACTTTCCCCGCGGCGCGCCCTGGCCCTGCACGAGCAGGTTCAAGCCTTTCCGATCGAAGAAGGGCTGCATCTCCTCCGCCAGCTGCTGCATCCCGCGATAACTGGTAAAGAGGACAAAGGCGCGGCCCTCGGTCTCTTCGACAAAATGACCAACCCAATGCGCGAGCGCTTCCGTGTAACCGGCCCCACGCGGATCGGGCATCTTTTGCACCACGAACAATTTCATCTGCGCATCAAAATCGAACGGACTTCCGAGCTGGAGCGGCGTGGCTTCCATCGCACCCACCCGCCGACGGAAATAAGCGAGATCGCGCTGGCCAACCGCGAGGGTGGCGCTGGTCATGACGCAGCAACAGCCGTCACGAAAAATCATCCGCTGCAAAACAGGCGCGATATCGATCGGCGCGGCGTTGAGCGAATAAAACTGCGCGCTTTTTCCCGTGCGTTCGATCCAGTAAACGTGTCCTTCCGCGCTCTGTTCCAGGAAAGTCGTTAGGCCGAGGCGCACATCACGGACCCGGCGCCCAAGTTCCTGTAACTCCGCCTTGAGGAATTCGTCCTCCGTCCGCTTCACCACCTCCATGATCCGCACCTGCAATGCCGCCAACGGCGCGCTCAAAGTATCGGGGACAAAATCGGGGCGACGCACTCGGGTTTCGCGGCCCTTGCCAAAATCGGAGCGGTCGCCGATCGCATCGAAAAATTTATCGATGTCGTCTGCGAGGGAGGCCGCCAGACTCACGCCCGCCGCGTCTCGCGTGACGGTAAACAGCCCCTTGCGCGTGCGCGCATTGTAAAGCCGCTGCACGGTCGAGCGCAGGCCGTATTGCGAAATCGTGATCCCGATTTGACGCGACGCCACGCCCTCGACGGTGTGCGCTTCGTCGAAGATGATGAAGTCGTTAGGGAAAAGGTAGCCGCTCTCGCGTTCCTCCTGTTCTTCCGGTGCGCCCAGCAACATGAAGAGCAGCGTGTGGTTCACCACGATCACATCCGCCGCGAGGAGTTTCTTGCGCGCCTGCTGGAAGAAACAGCGGTTCGTCTGCCCGCAGCTTTTCGCGGTGCAAATGTGCGCTTCGCTGCAAACCTGCGCCCAGACCTTGGCGTCTGGCTCGAGCGGGAGATCGCTCAGGGAACCGTCTTTCGTCTGCCCGGCCCATTCCGCCAGGCGCGTCAATTCCGCTTGCTCGGAGGTTGTGAAAAGCTCGGCCGCTTGTTGCAGAGCCCGTTCCAGCCGGCGTGGGCAAAGATAGTTCTGCCGCCCTTTCATGAGCGCGGCTTCGAACTCGAGGGGCAGGATCTTTTTCAGGATCGGGATGTCTTTGTAAAGAAGCTGCTCTTGGAGAGTGATCGTCTGCGTGGAGACGACGGCTTTTTTGTTTTGCTCAAGCGCATACAGGATTGAGGGCACGAGATAGGCGATCGATTTGCCGACACCGGTCCCGGCCTCGACGACGAGATGCCGTTCCTCGTCCAGCGCTTGCGCGACCGCGGTCGCCATCTCCTGTTGTTCGGCGCGATATTCGAAATTACTGGCCTTCGCCAGCAGGCCTTTCGGCGAAAAGATCTCCCGCACTCGCTCCACGAATTCGCTCCCGAGAGTTTCCTTGAGCGCGATCATGAAATTTGCAGTTTCCGGGTTTTTCCATGACCCTGAGCGACCTCGCGGCGAATGCGCGGGGCTCGCTCCCAACGTCCTTCGAACCCAACCCCACCATCCCGTGAGACTGCTCGATCGCTATGTGCTGCGGACGTTTCTGGAAGCATACTTTTATTGCATCGCCGCGTTTATCTCGATCTGGCTCATCTTCGACATCAGCGATAATATTTCGACCTTTCTCGACGATCGCATCTCGTTCGGAATGGTGCTGCAATACTATGTCACGCAGGTGCCGCAAATTCTCGTGATTCTTCTCCCGGTCTCGCTCCTCCTCGCGCTGCTCTTCAGCCTGAGCCGGATGTCGCGCACGAACGAGATCGTCTCCATGCTCACGGCTGGGATCAGCATTCCACGGCTGATTTCGCCGCTCATCATCATGGGCTTGCTCACCACCGGGGTGATGGCGGTGCTGAATTACTCCTGGGCGCCGCACGCGGAACATTTTCGCAAGACCTACTTTGAGGGCGTCAAATCCGACGTGCGCGAATACGCGGGTCAGATTTTTCGGAATCGCGCCGATAACCGGACGTGGTTCATTCAACTGTACCGTCCGGAACAAAACGAACTGCTCACGCTCCAGGTGCTCCAGCAAAACCAAAACGACGACATCGTGCGGAGCTACTTCGCGGCCAGCGCCCTTTACCACGCCGATACCAAAGCCTGGGAACTGCGCTCGGGCCGCGTCGTCGATTACGACGCCACGGGTAACATCACCAAGGAGCAAAATTTCGAATCCCTCATGCTCGAGCACTGGAGCGAGACTCCGTTCCGGCTCGCCAGCGCCAATATGCACGCGGAATTCCTTAGCCTGCCCGAGCTGCGCGATTATCTGCAATACAACTCCGATTTCCCCCACAACCTCCTCGCGCCCTTCTCCACCCACCTGCAATATCGGCTCGCCCTCCCGTGCAGCGCGCTCGTGGTCGTCTTCCTCGCCGCGCCGCTCGCCATCGGCTTCTCACGCCGCGGCGTGCTCTCCAGCGTGGCCGCAGCCATCGGGCTCGTGTTTGCGATGAATTTCCTCACCCACTTCTTCCTCGCCCTCGGGGAAGGCAACCGCATCCCGCCTTGGGCCGCAGCCTGGACGCCGAACCTGCTCTTCGGCGCCCTCGGTCTTTTCCTGCTTTATCTGCGCACCAGTAATCGCGAGATGCGCAGCTTCAACCCCTTCGCCTCCCGTCGCGTCGCCCACGCATGAACCCGCTTGCCCACGATTGGCCGATCAAACACCGCGCCGACCACTGCGCGGTCACGAACCGCCCTTTCCTCGACGGCGAGCAATTCTACACCCTCCTCTTTCGCGAGGG